>NZ_CAKKTK010000027.1:0-54452 GCF_920656135.1 Frankia sp. Cppng1_Ct_nod
GGTAGCGGGTCGGGATCTTCGTGTCGGCAACCTGCTCCACCTGCCGTTCGCTGCGGCGCCGGTACGCCACGAGGTCGGCAATGGAGATCAGCAACAGCCCGTGTTCCTCGGCGAAACGGGTGAGTTCCGGCAGGCGGGCCATGGTGCCGTCATCGTTGACGATCTCACAGATGGCACCGGCGGGACGCAGCCCCGCCAGCCGGGCCAGGTCGACCGCGGCCTCGGTGTGGCCGGGGCGCCGCAGCACCCCGGCGGCCTTGGCGCGCAACGGGAACACGTGACCAGGCTTGCTGATCTCCGCGGCGGTGGTCGACGGATCGGCCAGCAGCCTGATCGTGAGCGCCCGGTCCGCGGCCGAGATACCGGTTGTCACCCCGTCACGGGCATCGACGGAAACCGTGAACGCCGTGCCCATCCGCTCGGTGTTGTGCGGAACCATCTGATCGAGGTCGAGTCGGTCGAGATCGACGCCGTCCATGGGTACGCAGATCACCCCGGAGGTGTGCCGAATCGTGAACGCGACCAGTTCCGGCGTGGCCTTCTCGGCCGCGAAGATCAGATCGCCTTCGTTCTCACGGTCCGCGTCGTCGACGACGACGACGGGCCGTCCGGCGGCGATCGCCTCCACCGCCTCACCGATGGAGGCGAAACGTGTGTCGCCGACTGCCAGGGGCGTAGTCATGAAAGTCGTCCGCTCCCGCTCTGGATCGTGTGGGTGAAGGTCGCGGTGGTGACCTGGGCGGCGGTCAGCTTCTCGACGTACTTCGCCAGGACGTCGACCTCGAGGTTGACCCGCTCCCCCACCGCACGCCGGCCCAGGGTCGTCGCCTGCAACGTCGTCGGGATCAGGCTCACCGCGAACGAGGCCGGTCCGGACGCGGTGACGTCGACAACCGTCAGGCTGACACCGTCGACGGTCACCGACCCTTTCTCGACGAGGTAACGGTCGAGACCCGGTGGCAGGCTGATGCGAACGACCTCCCACTGGATGTCCTGGCCGACCGTGGCGCGGTCCGGGGATCCCAGCGGATCACGCAGTGATCTGTCGGGTCCGTCCTGCGCGTCACCGGAGGCACTCCCGCCGAAACTGGGTTCCCGGTCGATGACCACGCCGACACCGTCCACGTGCCCCTGCACGAGATGGCCACCGAGACGGTCGGCCAGGCGCACGGCGCGTTCCAGATTGACGGGGTCTCCGACGGACAGACCACCCAGGGCCGAACGGTCGAGCGTCTCCTGCATCACGTCGGCGGCGAATGCCTGCCCATCACCGTGCGGGAACCAGCCGGTAACGGTCAGACAGACCCCGTTGACCGCGATGGAGGCACCCTCGCTGACGTCCTCGAGCACCCTGTCGGCGCTGATGATCAGTCGGGCTGCGGCCTGGCGCAACTCGACGGCCGCGACGACGCCGAGTTCCTCGACAATGCCGGTGAACATTCCTGTCGTGCCCCCTCGTGTCGGCACCACGTCCGAGACAAGGGATGGTCACGCGGGACGCGTCCGACGTGTGGGCGCCGGACGGGGTCGGGGACAGCCCGAAGGCAGCCGGACGACACACGCCCGCGCGCGTCCTCCCATCCGGACTTTCACCGTCGGTCCCGGAATTTCACCGGATCCACCGCCCGCTGGCTGCGGACGGGTCGCGGACTGTCACCGCCGGCTCGGAGTTTCACCGACCCCGGAGCGCGCGTGCAACTGCAACTACTTGTCCGAGTGTTACACATGAAGCCTGCACAGGCGCGGGACAGGCTCTACCGGGTACCCGGTACCCGGTACCGGGCTGTCGGGACGCCGGGCGGGACCAGTCGCGGGGACGCGCCCAGCGCCTGCGCCCGCAGCGCCTCCAGTGCCGCCGCCGGGTCGGCCGCGCCGAAGACGGCGGTGCCGGCGACGAACACGTCCACCCCGGCCTGCGCGGCCCGCTCGATGGTGTCGGTGTTGACCCCGCCATCGATCTGCAGCCACAGGTCCAGGCCACGGTCGTCCAGCAGCCGCCGCGCCGCTGCGATCTTCGGCAGGACCTCGTCCATGAACTTCTGGCCCCCGAACCCCGGTTCGATGGTCATCAGCAGGAGCAGGTCGAAACGGTGCAGGTCGTCGAGGTAGTGCTCGACGGAGGTGGCGGGCTTCACGGCGAGGCCGGTGCGCGCGCCGGCCGCCCGGATGGCGTCGGTCGTGCGGGGCAGGTCATTCACGGCCTCGGCGTGGATGGTGACGTTCGCAGCGCCCCGCTCGGCATATCCGGGAGCCCACCGGTCCGGATCTTCGATCATCAGGTGGCAGTCGAGCGGCGTATCGGTTACCTTGCGCAACGCATCCACCGTGTCCGGTGAGAACGCGAGGTTGGGCACGAAGTGGTAGTCCATGACGTCGACGTGGAGCCAGTCGGCGTGCCCTTCGACCACAAGTGCCGCCTCGGCGATCCGTCCGAAGTCGGCGGCCAGCAGGCTCGGGTAAATCTGCGCTGTTGCCACCCTTCGAGCGTATCGACCGCTCCCGGCCCGTCCGACCCACCGGTGACCTCCGGCCACCGGGACCTTCGGCCTGCCACCCAGGTCGAAGCGTAGGTCGTTTCCGGCATCCCGACGGCGGTTTCCACCTACGCCCTGCGTCACCGACGGCTCAGGGGCTTGCCCGGCGCAGGATGGCGAGGAACATCGCGTCGGTTCCATGCCGATGCGGCCACAGCTGCACGAACGGGCCGTCCCCCAGGTCGTCCACCCCGGGCAGGGACGCCCGTGCGTCCAGGACGGAGACGTCGGCGCGCTGCCCGGCCACGTCCGCCACGACCTCGGTGGTCTCCGCCGGATGCGGCGAACAGGTGACATACGCGACCACCCCACCGGGACGGACCAGGTCAAGGGCGGCGACCAGCAGTTGGCGCTGCAGCGACGACAGCGTCGCGACCTCGGAGGCCGGACGGCGCCAGCGGGCCTCCGGTCGGCGCCGTAGCGCCCCGAGCCCGGTGCAGGGCACGTCCGCCAGCACACGGTCGGCGGTGCCCGGAACCAGCGGACAGCGGCGACCGTCCGCCCGTACCACGGTCACGTTCGACCGGCCGGCCACCGCACGGGCCACGAGCCGGGCACGGGCCGCCCGCGGCTCCACCGCGACGAGCCTGGTCCGCGGCAGCAGACCGGCAAGCAGCGCGGTCTTGCCGCCCGGTCCGGCGCACAGGTCGACGCTCACGCCGGTGTCCGCCCCTACGGTCAGCACCTGCGACAGCGCTGTGACGACAAGTTGGCTGCCCTCGTCCTGCACGCCGGCGCGGCCGTCGGAAACCTCGGCGAGCCGTCCGGGATCGCCGCCTGCCAGACGGACGGCGTACGACGACCACCGGCCCGGTTCGGCGTCCAGACCGGCCTGGCGTACCGAGTCCAACAGCGCGTCCCGGTCGATCAGACCCGGCCGTGCGACGAGGTGCGTGGTGGGACGCTGGTCATCGGCCTCCAGCGCGCAGCGGGTCTCGGCCATGTCACCCTGCAGGGCCGAGGCGAAGGTCTCGACCACCCACCGGGGATGGGAGGTCACCATCGCGAGATGCCCGACCGGGTCGTCGGCGTAGCTGGGCGCAGCCACGAGTGCCGCGATGTCGCCACCGGTTTCAACGACCCGGGAGGCGACCCTGCGCAGCACCGCGTTGGCGAACCGGACCGGCCGCTCGCCGCTGGTCTGGCGTACCAGGTCGACGGTCGAGGCGACCGCGGCCCGCGCCGGCACCCGAGTGTGCAGCAACTGGTAGGCACCGAGGCGCAACGCGTCGCGCACGGGCGGGTCCACCGCCTCCACCGGACGGTTCGTGGCCGTCCCGAGCAGCAGGTCCAGAACGCCCATGGCCCGTAGCGTGCCGTAGGTCAGCTCGGTGGCGAACCCCCGGTCCCTGGCGGGAAGCCGACGTTGCGCCATCAGCGCCGGCAGCAGCAGGTTCGCATAGGCACCGCGCTCGTCGACCGCACGCAGCACCTCCCAGGCGAGCATCCGCGCCGGATCCACCGGGGAGGTCTGGGGCGACCGGGCGGGCCCGGTCGCAGCGGCCCTGCTCACGCGAACCTTTCGCCGTCGGTGAGCCGGGCCCCCCGGGCCCAGGCGGCAGCGGCCATGGGCGGACGTCCCTCGGGACGCACCTCGCCCAGCAGCACGACACCGCCCCCGGTCCCGGCCGCGACCTCACCGGCACCGGCACCGGCACCCGGGAGTACGGCGACCTGCCCGGGAGCCAGCGGCGGAAACTCCGGGTCACCAGCGATGGCGGAGTCCCCCGAGGCGGTCCACGGACGCACTGGACCGATCTTGATCCTGTGGTCACGGAACGTCGTCCAGGCACCGGGCGCCGGAGTAGCCGCCCGGACCAGCCGATCAACTCCGTAAGCCGGCACGGACCAGTCGACCCGGACATCCGCGACGGTCAGCTTCGGCGCGAGCGACACTCCGTCGGATGGCTGGGGACAGGCCTCCAGCATCGCGTCCTCGATGCCGTCCAGCACCGCCAGGAGTAGCCCGGCGCCGGCGTCGGCCAGCCGGTCCAACAGGTCGCCGGCGGTGTCACGGGCGCCGACGGGCTCGGTCAGCGTCCCGTAGACCGGACCGGTGTCAAGACCTTCCTCGATCCGGAATACCGACGCCCCCGTCACCTCGTCACCGGCCAGCAGTGCGTGCTGTACCGGCGCGGCACCACGCCACGCGGGAAGCACGGAGAAGTGCAGGTTGACCCAACCGTGTTTGGGGATGTCCAGGGCAGCCCGCGGGAGCAGCGCCCCGTAGGCCACCACCGGGCAGCAGTCCGGTGCGATCTCGGCAAGGCGGGCGAGGAACTCCGGGTCACGCGGGCGGTCGGGCGTGAGGACCTCCACCCCGGCATCCTCGGCGAGGACCCGGACCGGCGGGTGGATGACCCTGCGGCCGCGGCCGACCGGACGGTCCGGGCGCGTCACGACCGCGACGACCTCGTGGCGGGGGGAATCGAGCAACCTGCGCAGGCTCGGGAGCGCCGCGGTCGGCGTACCCGCGAACACCAGCCGCATCAGGGACAACCCCGCCAGTGCCGTGCGGTACGGGGGACGAGGCCAGAAGTCACAGTTCCCAACGCTAGCAGTGGATCCACAGGGACACCCGTCACCGGGCCCAGGGTTAGCGGGCACGCCCGAACAGCGGATGCGGCGAGGCCCTCACCACCGGCGCGGCCTGCCCGGCCCACTCCGCTTCGCGGATCGCCCTCATGGCCGCCTTCTTGGTGACCCGGTCGAGCCGGTCGATGAACAGAACACCGTCCAGATGGTCGGTCTCGTGCTGAACACACCGTGACATCAGGCCGCTACCCTCGATCACGACGGGATCGCCGTAGACGTTCTGACCGACCGCCAGCACCCGCTCCGGCCGTTTCAGGTCAAACGCGAGACCGGGCAGGGACAGACAGCCTTCCTCGCCGTCCATCATCTCCTCGCTGAACGGGCCCAGTATCGGGTTGATCAGATGGCCCACCTCGTCGTCCACGTCATAGGTGAACACCCGAAGCGACACACCGAGCTGCGGCGCGGCCAAGCCGACCCCGTTCGCCTCGTGCATGGTGTCGGTGAGGTCGTCGACGAGTCTGCGAAGCTCCTTGTCGAAGGTCGTGACCTGCTCGGCGACCGTCCGCAACACCGGGTCTCCCAGCAGCCGGATATCCCGGACCGTCACTGTCGCACCTCTTCCCGCTACGCCTCTGACACGGACTTCCCCCGCGTGGCACATCCGGACAGAGCCCTTGAGCCCCACCGGCATCGCACCCCACCGGCATCGCACCATCGGTCCGGCGACCAAGGGTCGCCAGATCACGTCGCCACACCCGCGAGGAAACTCCATGCTACGGGGCGCGGGCCCCCGGACGCCCGATGAACCCCTGACCTGTCCGCGCGGGATGCGGCACATGTCACAGCAGGGCAACCGGGTCGAGCATGACCCGGACCGGCGCGGACCTGCGGGCGTCAAGCACCCCCTGTGCGGCCTTGAGCGCGACGGCGAGCAGCTGGCCATCGGCCCGTCCGACCCGGACGATGGCGCGTTCCCGCTGGTTCGGGCCGTTCACCGGGGGGCCGCCGCCCCGCGTGTCACCCGGCCTGCCCGCGGTGTCGCACGCAAGCGGGCCGAGGACGTCTGCGCCGGCGGGAAGTGACGCCGCGGCAAGCAGCTCCGCTACCGGGCCGGGAGCGCCTTCGACAACGGCGATCCGGGTCGCCGGGGGGAAACCCAGGGCGGCACGCTCGTCCGCCTCCCGCCGGATGAACCAGGCCGGGTCCCACCGTGTCAGAGCCTGTACCACCGCGAGTCCGGCGTCGCCGGTGATGACGACCCTGCCGCCGTCCGCGCAGGGCCGGGCCAGTGCCGCGGCAGCGCACCACCGTCGCAGCGCCTCCTCGGCCGCACGCAGGTCCGGCCGGCCGAGCAGCGCCCAGGTGTCGAGGAGCAGGACCGCTCCGTACCCGCCGTCCGCGACCGGCTCGGCTCCCGGCGTGGCCACCACCAGCGCGGGTCCGGCCACGACGGTCGCCAGCACGCCGTCCCGCCCGGAAGTACGGACGGTGACGCCGGGGAAGGCGCGCCCGAGTTCCTCGGCGGTCCGGCGATCACCGACCACACTCGCCCGCAGCCGGACATCCGCGCAGGACGAACACCGCCATCCCCCCACCGGACGTCCGCACCAGCCGCAGGACGGCGGACCTGAGCCGCTCGGGCGGCCCAGCGGCCCCTGGCACTGACGGCAGCGGGCCGGTCTGCGACAGCCTGCGCAGGCCAGGGACGGCTGGTACCCACGCCGCGGTACCTGCACCAGCACCGGTGTGCCCGCGGCCAACGCATCCCGGGCGGCCCGCCATGCCAGCGACGGCAGCCGCGCGGCCCGTGCCGCCGGGTCCCTGGCCTCCTCGAAGTCGGAGCCGGTGGCCTCCACCCGGGCGGCGGCGGCCCGAACCACCGGCCGTGGGGCGCTCAGGGCACCCGCCCAGCCGACGCGGACCATGGCCTCCGCCTCCGCCGACGGCGACCAGCCACCGATGATCAATCCTGACCGCTGCTGACGGGCGCGCAGCACCGCGACATCCCGGGCGTGCGGGTAGGGAGCGCGTGGCTCGGCGTGCAGATCGTCGCCGTCGTCCCACACGACGATCAGGCCGAGGTCTTCGACCGGCGCGAACATGGCCGCCCGGGTACCCACGACGACCCGGGCGCTCCCACGGCGGACCGCGAGGAAGCGCCGGTACCGCTGCGCCGGGCCCAGATCCGCGCTCAGCGCGACAAAGCCGTCCGCTCCGAGTGTGTCCGCCAGGGCGTTCGCGACCCGGTCGACGTCGCGGTAGTCGGGCACGACGACCAGCGCCCCCCGGGCGGAGGCGACCGTGGCGGCCACCGCAGCGGCCACCATCGCCGGCCAGAACGGGCCGGGAAGCGCCCACCACACCACCCGTGGACTTCCACCGGCGGCCAGGGACGTGAGCATCCGCTCGCCCTGCGGGTAGTCCGACCATCTACCCGTGGCCCACCCCACCGCCGACCGCGCATCCGGCGCCCGGAACCCGCCGTCCGGCCCGTCCGGCCCGTCCGGTTCATCGGTCCCGATGGCCGCGGCTACCCGCGGCTCCTTCTCCACCCGGGCGTGTCGAGGTGGGACGGCAAGGCGGAGAACGTCGGCGAGGCTGCCGGCGTAGCGGTCGGCCACCGCCCGGGCCAGGCTCGCGATCTCGGGCGCGAGGATGGGTTCCGCCGACACGACCCGGGTGAGGAAGGCGAGTTTTCCCGCGTGGTCCGACCGCTCGCACCGCTCCAGGACGAACCCGTCCACGAGGCGGCCGGCGAACCGGACCCGGACCCGCGCGCCCGGGACCGCCTCGGCGGCCCACTGCGCCGGAACCGTGTAGTCGAACGGCCGATCCAGATGGGCGTGGTTGACGTCCACCGCGACCCGGGCCACCGGTAGCTCGCTCGCCGGCACCTGCGCCCCCGGCCCGGTGGCCCGCACCGCACGGATGGGCTTCGGTGGGCCGCCGCAGGCCGGTGGGCGGGACGAGCCGGCCGGCGGCGGCCCACCGAAGACGCCGAGCTGTTCGGGCATGCCTGTGTAGTACCAGGCCCCTATGACAGATCCATCCAGGCACCCACGACGAACACCGCCGGGTTACCCGCGCACGGCAGCCGCCAGGGCTTCGGCGCGGGAGATCGACTCCCAGGTGAAGTCGAGCTCCGGACGCCCGAAGTGGCCGTAGGCGGCGGTCTGGGTGTAGATCGGCCGCAACAGGTCCAGGTCGCGGATGATCGCGGCTGGGCGGAGGTCGAAGACGGTGGTCACAGCATCCTGGATCTGCTCGTCCGGGACCGAACCTGTACCGAAGGTCTCGACGAACAGACCCACCGGATGGGCCTTGCCGATGGCGTAGGCGACCTGGACCTCACAACGGCGGGCGAGCCCGGCGGCGACCACGTTCTTGGCGACCCAGCGCATCGCATACGCAGCCGACCGGTCGACCTTGGAGGGGTCCTTGCCGGAGAAGGCGCCACCACCGTGGCGGGCCATCCCACCGTAGGTGTCAACAATGATCTTGCGCCCGGTGAGGCCGGCGTCCCCCATCGGGCCACCCACCTCGAATCGGCCGGTCGGATTCACCAACAGCTGGTGGCCCTCCGTCAGGATGTCGAGGGTGGCCAGCTCCGGCGTGACGACGTACTCGGCGATGTCAGGCGCGAGCAGGGTGTCGAGGTCGATGTCGGCTGCGTGCTGGGTGGACACGACAACGGTGTCGAGCCGCACCGGCCGCCCGCCGGAGTACTCGATCGTGACCTGGGTCTTGCCGTCGGGACGCAGGTAACCGACCTGACCGTCCTTGCGGACGGCCGCGAGGCGCCGGGCGAGGCGATGCGCCAGCGCGATCGGCAGCGGCATCAGCTCGGGTGTCTCGTCACAGGCGAAGCCGAACATCAGGCCCTGGTCGCCGGCGCCCTGGCGGTCCAGTTCGTCCTCGTCGGACCCGCCGACACGGGCCTCGTGCGCGGTGTCCACTCCCTGGGCGATGTCGGGCGACTGGGAACCGATCGACACGCTCACGCCACAGGACGCGCCGTCGAAGCCCTTCTTGGAGGAGTCGTAGCCGATCTCCAGTACCCGATCCCGGACGACCGCCGAGATGTCCACGTAGGTCTCGGTGGTGACCTCACCTGCGACGTGGACCTGGCCGGTAGTAATCATGGTCTCGACCGCGACCCGGCTACGCGGGTCATCTTTGATCATTGCATCGAGAATCGAGTCGCTGATCTGGTCGGCAATCTTGTCCGGATGCCCCTCGGTAACGGACTCGGACGTGAACAGGCGCGTCGCCACGTTATGACCCCCTGGGAGATCCAGTGTGATTCCGGCGAAGTCTACCGACGGGTACCGACCGCCACCCCGGCATCCGGACCATCACGGACCGCGAGTCGGGTCACCACCAGATCGAGCACCCGGTGCGCGAGAAGATCCTTGCTGGTCCGTTCGATCATGGTCTCGCTACCGTCCGCACCGAGCACCACCGCGGCGTTGTGGTCGACCTCGAAACCGAGCCCGTCGCCGACCTGGTTGACAACGAGCAGGTCGGAGCCTTTGCGGGCGAGCTTCTCCCGACCGAGGTCCAAAACGTCGACGCCCGGCCCGCCGGTCTCGGCTGCGAAGCCGACCAGTACCTGGCCGGGTCGACGGGCGGCGACCAGCTCCGCCAGCACATCCGGGTTACGGACAAGCGCGACCGGCTCGGGGTCACCGTCCGTCTTTTTAATCTTGTAAGTCGCGCGGGCGACAGGTCGGAAGTCGGCGACCGCCGCCGCCATGATGACCACATCCGCCTGCGCCGCCTCCGCGTGCACGGCCGCCCGCAGCTGCTCGGTGGACACCAACCGCACGGTGCGGGCTCCGGCGACGTCCGGGAGTGCCACGTTCGCCGCCACCACGACGACGTCCCCCCCGCGGGCGATGGCCGCTCTGGCCAGCGCCTGACCCTGCCGGCCGCTGGAGGAGTTACCGAGGAAACGGACCGGGTCGAGATGCTCCCGGGTGCCACCGGCACTGATCACGATCCGCCGACCGGCGAGATCCGGGGCCGGACCGGCCGCGAGACCGTCCCCGCCGCGAGCGAGAACGGCCCGGGCCAACGACGCGATCTCCGCCGGTTCCGGGAGCCGGCCGGCGCCGGAGTCCGCACCGGTCAGCCGGCCGACAGCCGGGTCGATGACCACACAGCCGCGAGCCCGCAGCGTCGCCACGTTGGCACGGGTCGCCGGGTGTTCCCACATCTCGGTGTGCATCGCGGGGGCGAACACGACCGGACATCGCGCGGTGAGCAGGGTGGCGGTCAGCAGGTCGTCCGAGCGTCCGGTCGCGGCACGGGCCAGCAGGTCCGCGGTTGCCGGGGCGATCAACACCAGGTCGGCCTCGCGGCCGAGCCGGACATGCGCGACCTCGGCGGCGTCCGTCCAGACGTCGGTGGCCACCGGATGGCCGGACAGCGCGCTCCAGGTGGGCTCGCCGACAAAGCGCAGCGCCGAGGCCGTCGGTACGACCCGGACGTCATGCCCGGTCTCGGTCAGCTGACGCAACACCTCGACCGCCTTGTAGGCGGCGATCCCGCCGGCCACGCCCAACACGACGCGGGGGCGCCGAACGGTGCTGCCCGATGCGGCGTCGGTCATGTCCGCAACCCTGTCATACCGGAAACCATGCCATGCCCGGTGCCTGATCCGCGGCCGGCATTCGGTACATCCAGACGCCGTCAGGATGCCGGCGGCAAGGGCTCACTGACGGTCTCGTGCGTCAACAGCCCCGCATTGATCTCACGCAGGGCGATGGACAACGGCTTCTCCTGCGCGCTGGCGGTCTCGACCAGCGGGCCCACGTACTCCAGCAGGCCCTCGCCCAACTGCGAGTAGTAGGCGTTGATCTGACGGGCACGCTTGGCGGCGTAGATCACCAGGCTGTACTTGGAGTCGGTGGCTTCGAGGAGCTCGTCGATCGGCGGGTTGGTGATGCCTTCGGGATGCGCGGCAGTGCCGGACACGGTGTCCTTCCGGAAAAACACGGGCGGCTGCCGGCTCGAAACGAGCTGGCTGCCAGGGTGGGCAGGAGAGGTTGACGGTTCGTCTGGTCATGCGCCGAGTGCCACGAGTCGAGGCCCCGGGCCATCCCAGTATGAGCTTCCAGAGTAGCGCCGCCTTCGGCCGGCATCACCGACAAGGCCTCCGGCGGCGCCCAAGAACGACGATCGCGCCGCCTTCGCCCGGTGCCCGGGACAGTCCCCGCGTCAGCCGGCTGCGACGAGTGACACGAGGCGTTCCGCAGCCGCCGTCACGTCATCGTTGACGACCACCGCGTCGAACTCGGTCTCGGCTGCCAGCTCGATGCGCGCCCGGTCGAGCCGGCGTATGATCACCTCTGTCGGTTCCGTGCCCCGTCCGGTGAGCCTGCGCACCAGTTCCTCCCAGGACGGTGGAGCGAGGAAAACGAACCGCGCGTCGGGCATGACGGCGCGCACCTGGCGGGCACCCTGCAGCTCGATCTCCAACAGGCACGGCACCCCCGCGGCCAACCGCTCTCCCAACGGCGCGCGGGGCGTCCCGTAGGCATGACCGGCGAACATCGCATGCTCAAGAAGTTCACCTGTCTTGACCATTTGGGCGAACTCCTCGGCATCGACAAAGTGATACTCCACCCCGTCGGTCTCCCCGGGCCGGGGTGCACGAGTCGTGCAACTGACCGAGACCCAAACCTGAGGGTGGCGTCGACGCACCTCGGCGACGACGGTCCCTTTACCGACACCCGACGGGCCGGACAGAACTGTGAGCCGCATCAGCACACCTTAGTGGTCGGCGCCGGAAGTTCGTCCAGGGTCTGCCGGCGCCAGGCGGCGCCTCGCATCGTTGTCGTTGGCCCAGGTAGAACACCGCTACCTGGGCCTCCTCCGCCTTGCGACGCATCCACCTGACATCCGACACCCCCCGAACAACTTACGAGCGCCGACCACTTAGAGCCTGCCTGGTAGCGCGTCGGACACCAGTGCGCCGCACGATGACTTACCTGGTTAGTTAGACATCACGCGGGTTGTTAGGACAGAGCTCCGGTGCATCCGCAAAGAAACGCGGTCGGTGCGGCGTCCCGGTCATGGGGCGAGGTTCTCAACCATGACCGGGACGCCGCACCGACCCGACAGCACCCAGGGAGGTGCGTCACACGCCTGTCGAACACTGGTGTGGATCAGGAACTCGCAAACTCCTGCACCAGCGCGGCACGCTGTTTGGCACCAAGGCCTCGAAGCCGGCGACTGTCGCTGATCGCCAGCCTCTCCATGATCCTTGTGGCGCGGACGCGGCCGACGCCTGGCAGGGATTCGAGAACTGCGGCCACCTTCATCTTTCCGATGACCTCATCGGTATCGGCTCTCTCCAGGACGGATGCAAGAGACACTTCCGCCTTCTTGAGCCGCTCCTTGAGTTCTGCACGCTGCTTACGCGCCAACGCAGCTTTCTCGAGGGCAGCAGCCCTCTGCTCGGGCGTGAGGGGCGGCAGGGGCACGGGTACGCCTCCTTCTTTCGGGTGATCGCGGCGCCGCGCAAACTAACGAGTAACGGGCGTCTCGGTCCAGCCGGTAGTACGGGCACATCCACGGACTATTGTCCACAGAACAGCACCCACACGTCCGAACGAATCGGGTTGCTTGCTCCCGTACCGTTTACTTTCGGTCGTTCGCGGACCCACCGTACCGGGCAGATCCGCCTGAGATGGCCCGACCGGGGCCTCTGTGACATCACACCAGGTCAGCGGCACTGTGATGGTGTCAATAACTAGTCAGAAACCGAGCAGCCGATGCACCTGGATCGCTCGAAGCAGTGATCGGACGCCCTACCACAAGGAGATCGGAGCCTGCCTGGAGCGCCTCCGCGGGTGTGGCTATACGCGCCTGATCGTCGCTGCCGGCACCCCTCGAACGAACTCCGGGCGTGATAAGAGTCACATCACTTCCGACCTCCGCGCGCACCGCGGAGACCTCCATCGGGCTGCACACCACCGCTCGGGCCCCGGCCCCCACAGCCAACACCGCAAGCCTGCGGACGATGTCGACAGGGGCCCCGCCGAACCCCAGCGAGGTCAGCTCGTCACCACCCAGGGACGTCAGGACGGTCACCGCGGCGATCTCGACATCCGGGGCGGCGTCAACCGCCGCCCGGACCATCGCCGCGCCGCCAGCAGCGTGGACCGTCACATACCGGGGCTTCAACCGGGCCACCGACCGCAGTCCACCGGCCACCGTGTGGGGGATGTCATGCAGCTTGAGGTCGAGGAAGAGCCCGATCCGGTCCCGCCCGGCCGGGCGGGCTCCTCCGGCCGGGCGGGCTCCCGACTCGCCTCCGACGGCATCCCACAGCGCGGCCACGATGTCCGGTCCCTCGCGGTGGAACAACTCCAACCCGACTTTCAGGACGGCTACGTGCGGCGCCACCGCACGGGCCAGGCGCAGCGCGGCCGGCCCGTCGGGCACGTCCAACGCGACCGCCACCGGCGGACGCGACGTCCACGCGTCCAGCCGGGTCCGCGGGTGCGTCGTCAACCCGTCGTCCAAGGGGTTGCAGCCGGTGCGACCGGACCCACGCCCTTCGTGATGACACTGTTCACGGCAGGGCCTTCCGTCACAGGACGCTCCGGACCGGCCGGTTCCTGGCCGACCGCCGACCATGAACCGGCCGGTGAGGTGTCCGTCCACCCGGCCCGCAGCTCCGTGTGGAAGCTCTGTAGCGGCATCACACCGATCTCGCCCCGTACCAGGGCTTCAATACCCTGCACACAGGCGGCCGCGCCCTGGATCGTGGTGATGCACGGCACGCCGATCGCCACGCACGCCGTCCGGATCTCATAGCCGTCCAGTCGCGGCCCGACACCCCACGGCGTATTGATCACCAGATCGATCTGACCGGAGGTGATCATTTCAACGCAGTCGGTCAGGGTGGAACTGGGCGCGGAATGCTTGCCGAGGATGACCGCCTTCACCCCGTTGCGGCGCAGCACCTCCGCGGTTCCCTCGGTGGCGTACACGACGAACCCGAGATCCGCCAGACGCTTGATCGGAAAGATCATCGCACGCTTGTCGCGGTTGGCCACCGAGACGAACACCCGACCGTAGGTGGGCAGCGACGCGTAGGCGGCAGCCTGTGACTTGGCGTAGGCGATACCGAAACCCGCGTCGATGCCCATGACCTCGCCGGTGGACTTCATCTCCGGTCCGAGCACGGTGTCCACGCCGCGCCCGCCCGAGTCCCGGAACCGACCGAAGGGCAGAACCGCCTCCTTCACGGCGATGTGGGAGTCCAACGGCAGGGTCGCACCGTCACCGCGGGGCGGCAGCAGCCCCTCCGCGCGCAGCTCGGCCACTGTCGCGCCCAGCATCACCCGGGCCGCCGCCTTCGCCAGCGCCACCGCGGTCGCCTTCGACACGAACGGCACGGTTCGCGACGCCCTGGGATTCGCCTCCAGCACATACAGGACGTCGGACTGCAACGCGTACTGGACGTTGAGCAGGCCCCGCACGCCCACCCCCTCGGCGATCAACCGGGTGGACTCCCGGATCCGCTCCAGATCGGCCCGGCCCAGTGTGATCGGTGGCAGCGCGCACGCCGAGTCGCCGGAGTGGACCCCGGCCTCCTCGATGTGTTCCATCACGCCGCCCAGGTACAGGTCGGTCCCGTCGTAGAGGGCGTCCACGTCGATCTCGACCGCGTCGTCGAGGAACCGGTCGACCAGCACCGGGTGCTCGGGGGAGATCTGGGTCGCACGCTCGATGTAGGCGCGCAGCATCCGGTCGTCGTAGACGATCTCCATCCCGCGCCCGCCGAGGACGTAGGACGGGCGCACCAGCACGGGGTAACCGATCCGCTCGGCCACGGTCCGGGCCTCAGCGTAGGAGGTCGCCACGCCGTGCGGCGGCGAGGGCAGACCGGCCAGGGTGAGCACCCGGCCGAACAGGCCACGGTCCTCGGCCAGGTGGATCGCGCGCGGGGGCGTCCCCACGATCGGGACATCGGCGGCGGCGAGTGCCGCGGCGATGCCCAGCGGGGTCTGCCCACCGAGCTGGACGATCACTCCGACCAACGGCCCGGCCTGCCGTTCGGCATGGACGACCTCCAGGACGTCCTCGACGGTGAGCGGCTCCACGTAGAGCCGGTCGGCGGTGTCGTAGTCGGTGGAGACCGTCTCCGGATTACAGTTGATCATAATCGTCTCGTAGCCCGCGTCCGACAGCGCCATCACCGCGTGGCAGCAGGCGTAGTCGAACTCGATGCCCTGGCCGATCCGGTTCGGCCCGCTGCCCAGCACGATCACCCGCGGTCGGTCGCTGGCGACGACCTCGGTCTCCGAGTCGTAGGACGAGTAGTGGTACGGGGTGGCCGAGGCGAACTCGGCCGCGCAGGTGTCGACGGTCTTGTAGACGGGCCGGATGCCGGCACGGTGCCGGAACGTGCGGACCACGTCCTCCTTCGTGTCGAGCACCTCGGCGAGCTGCGCGTCGGAGAAGCCCGCCCGCTTCGCCCGCAGGATCCCGTCCGAGTCACGGCTGGTGGTCGCGGCGATCTCGTTGAGATACGCGATCTGCTCCACGAACCAGGGATCGATGCCGGTGACCTCGGTGACCCGGGCCGGCTCCGCCCCGGCCCACAACGCCTGCTGCACCGTGCGCAGCCGCCCGTCATGCGGGATACGGGCCCGCTCCAGCAGTTCGTCGGCATCCCCGGAATCACCCGCGAAGGAGAACACCACTGACGGCTGCTCCAGTGAACGCAGCGCCTTCTGCAACGCTTCCGCGAAGCTGCGCCCCATCCCCATGGCCTCACCGACCGATTTCATCGTGGTGGTAAGCGTCGGGTCCGCCCCGGGGAACTTCTCGAAGGCGAAGCGGGGCACCTTCACCACGACATAGTCCAGCGTCGGCTCGAAGGCGGCCGGCGTGGTGCGGGTGATGTCGTTGGGGATCTCGTCGAGGGTGTACCCGAGCGCGAGCTTCGCGGAGATCTTCGCGATGGGGAAACCGGTAGCCTTCGAGGCGAGCGCCGACGACCGCGAGACCCGGGGGTTCATCTCGATCACCACGAGCCGCCCGGTCGCCGGGTCCACGGCGAACTGGATGTTGCAGCCGCCAGCGTCCACGCCGACCGCCCGCATGACGGCAATGGCCATGTCCCGCATCCGCTGGTACTCGCGGTCGGTCAGCGTCATCGCCGGTGCGACCGTCACCGAATCGCCGGTGTGGACGCCCATCGGGTCTATGTTCTCGATCGAGCAGACCACAACGACGTTGTCGGCGCGGTCGCGCATCAGCTCGAGTTCGAACTCCTTCCAACCGACGACCGACTCCTCGACGAGCACCTCCGACGACGGGCTCGCGGTTATGCCGTCCACGGCCATCCGGCGCAACTCGTCCGGGTCGTGCGCGAAACCGCTCCCCGCGCCTCCGAGGGTGAAGCTCGGACGCACCACCACCGGATAGGAGAACTCCTCGGCGGCGTCGAGGCACTCCTGCGGCGTCGTGCAGATGGCACTGCGCGCGGTCTCGCCTCCGACGGAGGCCACGATGTCCTTGAAGGCCTGACGATCCTCACCCGCGCGGATCGCGTTGATGTTCGCGCCGATCAGACGGACGCCGTAACGGTCGAGGACACCCGCCTCGTGCAGTGCGACCGCGGTGTTCAGCGCGGTCTGGCCGCCCATCGTCGCGAGCAGCGCATCCGGGCGCTCCCGATCAATGATCTTGGTGACCATGTCGACGGTGATCGGTTCGATGTAGGTGGCGTCGGCCAGGTCCGGGTCCGTCATGATCGTGGCGGGGTTGCTGTTGACCAGCACCACCCGCAGGCCCTCGGAGCGCAGCACCCGGCAGGCCTGCGTCCCGGAGTAGTCGAACTCGCACGCCTGACCGATGACGATCGGCCCTGATCCGATGACCAGGACGCTGGTCAGATCCTCTCGCCGCGGCATCAGCGCATGACCTCCCGTCCGCGTCCCTGTGTATCCGGCCCACTGCCTCGCACGCCGGGTCGCGCGCCGTCCTGCCCGCCGGGTCGCTTCCGGGCCCTCACCGGTAGGCCGCCATGAGATCGCGGAAGCGTCCGAACAGATCCTGGGCGTCGTGGGGGCCAGGAGCCGCCTCGGGATGGAACTGGACGCTGAAGGCGGGCACGTCCAGGCAGGCCAGGCCCTCCACCACGCCGTCGTTCAGCGACACGTGGCTGACCTCCACCCGTCCGTAGGGAGTCTCTGTGACGCCTTCCAACGGTGCCCGGACGGCAAATCCGTGGTTGTGGCTCGTCACCGCGATCCGGCCGGTCGCGGCGTCGGCCACCGGCTGGTTCAGCCCGCGGTGACCGTAGGCCAACTTGTACGTGTCGAAGCCGAGCGCCCGGGCCAGCACCTGGTTACCGAAGCAGATACCGAAGACCGGGATCCCCGCGTCAAGCACCGCGCGCACCGCGGCGACCTCGTGGTCCGCGGTCGCCGGATCCCCCGGACCGTTCGACAGGAACACGCCGTCCGGAGCGAGACCGACGAGCACGTCACCGCCGGTGCGGGCCGGTAGGACATGAACCTCGCAGCCGAGGGCCGCCAGTGACGCCGGTATCGACCGCTTCATCCCCAGGTCGAGGGCGGCCACCCGGAACAGCGGCTCACCGGTCCCGGCCGCCACCACATAGGGCCGTTCCGTGCTGACCTGCGGTGCCAGGTCCGCGCCGACCATGCTGGGGCTCGCGCGTACCCGTTCCAGAAGCTTGCCCTCGTCATCGGAGGCGGCGCCGATACCGCACCGCATCGCCCCGCGTTCCCGCAGGTGGCGGGTGAGCGCCCGGGTGTCGACACCGCTGATACCCACCACCCCGGCCGCCCGGAGGTCCTCGTCCAGGGTGCGCTGCGCCCGCCAGTTCGAGGCGATCCGGCTCGGGTCGCGGACCACGAAGCCGGCGACGTGGATCTTCTCCGACTCGTTGTCGTCGTCGTTCATCCCGGTGTTACCGATGTGCGGGGCAGTCATGACCACGATCTGCCGGTGGTAGGACGGGTCGGTCAGGGTCTCCTGGTATCCGGTCATGCCGGTGGCGAAGACAGCCTCACCGAACGCCTCCCCCGACGCGCCGAACGCCTCCCCGACAAAGCTGCGCCCGTCCTCCAGCATCAGCCGCACGGCCTGGGGACGCGCACCACGACGGCCAGCCGCCTGCGCCGGGGACTCAACCGGTTCGCTCCCGCCGTCCGCCAGCCCGGCGGCATCCGACAGCAGCGCGAACGCGTCCTCACTCGTCATCTCGTCTCGGATGCCCTTCGGCGACCCGTTCCCCCCGGTCTCGGTCCCGGTCTCGGTCCCGGTCCCGGTCCCGGTCCCGGGACGTGAACTCTGCTCGCTCCCGCCCGCGCTCACCGGGTGTCCTTCATCTCGCGGACGACCTCACCCAGCGGGGATGTGAGGGGGTCGACATGGATGGCATCGGGGAGATACCCCGGACCACCGGTGGCCGGCCCGTCCTTCCCGGTGGCCACCGAACCGGGACCCCCAGCCCCGGGCCGCGTCCCGGGGACGTCGGAGGCCATGGGCGCACGGGTGATGACCGGAATGGGCGACGTGCCCGGCGAGCGGGCCGGTGGCACGGTGCCGACCGGCGCCCCACCCGGACCGGACCGGGCGGCTCCCGGTGTCCGACTTGTTGCCTGACCCGGTACCTGACCCGGTACCTGACCCGCTGCCCGCGGGCGAAGCCGCGACACCGCCCGCCCGACCGGTCGAGGCTTGGTGACCTCCCCGTCGGTCGGCCCCGGCCCCGGCCCGATCAGGTCGTGCACCGCGCGAACCACCTTGGGCTGGCGCGCCCGGTCGTCCCCGCGCAGGCCGGTCTCCAACTCATGGCCGCCGAACGACCAGGCGATGACGATGATGCGCCCGGCACCGGCGACCTTGCCTGCGTGGGCCCGCTCGAGGCGGGCGCCGCGCACGGCCTCCCGCGGGATCCAGAACGGCTCGCTGCCGGTCCGGTCCACCTGGATCCCCCGGTCGTACACGGTCACGTACGCGTCGGCACGTCCACCGAGCCCCCGGGCGGTGATCCGGTCGAGCCAGTGCCCGGCGTCCACCGTGCCCAGATACAGACCCTTGAGCGGCGCGGCGAGAACCGTGCCGGTCTGCCCGGGAACGGGCGGCAGGTCGGGGAGGTCCTCCTCCTGCCGCTCGGCGCGGCGACGCCAGGTGCGGCGCATGCCACCGACCGCGGCCACGAACAGCAGCAGGCAGCCGAAGGCGAACAGCAGGTGCAGGCCCAGCCGGTCCGGACCGCGTTCGGGGGCCGCCGTGGGAAGCCCGTCCGCGAGAGCGGCGAGCGAGGCGGTGAAGGTGAGATGGTCGGTCATACGATCTTCCCGTCGAGCACGGTGGGACGCCCCCGCAAGAACGTCGCCTGGACGCGGCCAGGCAGGTTGCGGCCGGCGTAGGGAGTGTTACGACTGCGGCTGGCGAGCGCACCGGGGTCGACCGTCCAGCGGGCCGCCGGATCGACAAGGACCAGGTTCGCCACGGCTCCGGCCGACAGCGCCCTGGTCCCGTCCGGGGATGCGTCGGGAAGGCCGCCGATCCGGCCCGGGGCGATCGCCATCCGGTCGGCGAGCCCGGCCCAGTCCAGCAGTCCCGTCTCCACCATGGCCAGGATCGCGATCGACAGTGCCGTCTCAAGGCCGACCATGCCGGGACGGGCGGCCGCCCACTCCGTCTCCTTGTCCTGCGGGGCGTGCGGCGCATGATCGGTCGCGATGCAGTCGATCGTGCCGTCCGCGAGCCCGGCGCGCAGCGCCTCGACGTCGGTGGCGGTCCGCAGCGGCGGGTTGACCTTGAATACCGGGTCGAAGGATGTGACCAGGTCGTCGGTGAGCAGCAGGTGGTGCGGGGTGACCTCGGCGGTGACACGCCAGCCCTTGGACTTCGCCCACCGCAGGATCTCCACCGAGCCCGCGGTGGATACGTGACAGACGTGCAGCCGCGAACCCACGTGGCCGGCGAGCAGCGCGTCACGAGCGATGATCGCCTCCTCGGCCGCGGCCGGCCAGCCCGACAGACCGAGCCGTGCCGACACCGCACCCTCGTTCATCTGCGCGTCCTCGGTCAGCCGGGGTTCCTGGGCATGTTGTGCGATAACCCCGTCGAATGCCTTGACATACTCCAGTGCCCGGCGCATCAGCACCGCGTCAGACACGCAGTGACCGTCATCGGAGAACATCCGGACACCTGCGGCCGACGATGCCATCGCGCCGAGCTCGGCGAGCCGGACGCCCCGCAGCCCTTCGGTCACCGCGCCGACCGGGCGCACGTCGCAGTGCCCGGCGTCACGCCCGAGCCGCCATACCTGCTCCACCACCCCGGCGGTGTCCGCGACCGGCTCGGTGTTGGCCATCGCGAACACGGTGGTGAATCCGCCGAGCGCCGCCGCCCGGGTGCCCGAGGCGACGGTTTCGGCATCCTCCCGTCCGGGCTCTCGCAGGTGGGTGTGCAGGTCCACCAGACCGGGCAGCGCGAGTAGACCGTCCGCGTCGAGGATGTTCGCGCCGGCGGGGGACAGCCCCGGACCGACCTCGACGATCATCCCGCCGTCGAGCACCACGTCCACGGGGTCCGCGCCGAACGGCCGGACCCCACGCAGATGCCAGCGTCCCGCGCCGGCCACCGGCTCGGAAGTCACCACATCGCCACACTGCGTCATGTCACCTCCCTGGTGCCGCCGAGAAGCAGATAAAGAACCGCCATCCGCACGCTTACGCCGTTGGCGACCTGTTCGACCACGGTCGAGCGGGTCGAATCCGCCACATCCGAAGCGATCTCCATCCCCCGGACCATCGGTCCCGGGTGCATCACGAGCGCGGACGGCGGCATCGCCGCGAGCCGGTCGGCGTCCAGGCCGTACCGACGGGTGTACTCCCGCTCGGTCGGGAAGAACGCCGCGGTCATCCGCTCCCGTTGCACCCGCAGCATCATGACCACGTCGCTCTTGGGCAGCACCGCGTCCAGGTCGTAGGAGACCTCTGCCGGCCACTGCTCGACCCCGACCGGCACCAGCGTGGGCGGGGCGACCAGCGTCACCCTCGCTCCCAGGGTGGACAGCAGCCACATGTTGGAACGGGCCACCCTGGAGTGCAGCAGATCACCGACGATCGTGACGGAAAGGCCCTCCAGGCGGCCGAGTCGGCGGCGGATGGTGAACGCGTCGAGAAGCGCCTGGGTCGGATGCTCGTGGGTGCCGTCCCCGGCGTTGAGCACGCTGCCGCGGACCCAGCGGGCCAGCCGGTACGGAGCGCCGCTGGCCGGATGCCGACAGACCACGGCGTCAGCGCCCATCGCCTCCAGGGTCTGCGCCGTGTCCTTGAGACTCTCTCCCTTGGAGACGCTCGACCCTCGGGCCGAGAAATTGATCACATCCGCGGACAACCGCTTGGCGGCAACCTCGAAGGAGGTGCGGGTGCGGGTCGAGTCCTCGAAGAACAGGTTGACGACCGTACGTCCGCGCAGGGTCGGCAGTTTCTTCACCGATCGGTCGGCAACGGTCGCCATGTACTCGGCCGTGTCGAGTACCCGCAGAGCGTCATCGCGGGTGAGATCCTCGGTCGACAGCAGGTGCCGCATCACCGCGTCGTCCCGTCCGGCCGAATCCCGTCCTGTCCCCGCCACCGCGAGGAGAGCGGCAAGAAGAACCCGGCCCGGCGGACAGCCGGGAGGAGGAGCCGGCTCATCGATCCGCCCCTTCCGACACGATCAGCACCGCGTCGGAGCCGTCGATCTCGGTGAGACGAACCGCGACGGCCTCCTGACGAGAGGTCGGCATGTTCTTGCCGACGTAGTCGGCCCGGATCGGCAGTTCCCGGTGGCCGCGGTCCACCAGGACCGCCAGCTGCACCGCTCGAGGCCGCCCGAACTCGGCCAGCGCGTCCAGCGCCGCCCGCACCGTCCGTCCGGAGAACAGCACGTCGTCGACAAGGATCACCGTCCGGGCGTCGATCCCCCCGTCCGGCAGGTCGGTGACCTCCAGCGGACGGACGGCGCGAAACCGCAGATCGTCGCGATGCATGGTCGGGTCGAGTGAACCGACACCGAGCTCGACGCCCTCCACCGCCCGGACCCGCGCAGCAAGTCTGCGGGCTAGCGGCACCCCACGGGTGGGTATACCGAGAAGCACCACGCCGTTTCCACCAGCGGTCTTCTCCAGGATCTGGTGAGCCATCCGGGTGAGGACCCGGCCGATGTCCTCACCGGACAGCACCGTGCGGGCGGTGCCATGGCCGGATGTCTCCCGACCGGACACAGGCCCTCCTGCGGAGGCTGCGGCCATGCCGACATCCCTCCTTCCCCGCCTCACTGGACGGTCCTTAAAGGAGCGGTCTGGATGACGGTACCAGGCACACCGACTGTTACTGCACGTTACCCACAAGGAACGAGATGTGCATGAAGGGCTCTCGCCAGGGAAGTTCCCATAGCACTAGCGCCTACTGCGATCGAAGGGCTACAGAAAGTGGTACAAAGAAAGAGTCGACACGACCCCCCTGGTGTCGGGCGCCAACCGACCCGGGACTACTATGGGTAACCACCGGCGGCAAGAGCCCCGGTTCCAATTGATCGACCACGACGGGAGTGGGCACTCCGATGTCCGACTATGCGAAGGCGCTCGGTGCTCGGCTGCGCGCAATACGCACCCAGCAGGGGCTCTCGCTTCATGGCGTCGAGGAGAAGTCGCACGGGCGATGGAAGGCTGTCGTCGTGGGCTCCTACGAACGCGGAGACCGCGCCGTTACGGTGCAGCGCCTGTCCGAACTTGCCGAGTTCTACGGCGTCCCGGTGGGAGAACTCCTTCCTGAGGGTTCCACCGTGGCACCACTCGAGCAGTCCCCGCGCATCGTCCTCGACCTGGAGCGACTTTCCCAGGTGCCGAAGGAGCAGGGCGGGCCGCTCGCCCGCTACGCGGCGACCATCCAGAGCCAGCGAGGCGACTACAACGGCCGCGTGCTGTCCATCCGCTACGAGGACCTGCGTTCCCTCGCCGTCATCTACGACACCTCGCCGAGCAAGCTCACCGAGCAGCTCGTCTCCTGGGGCGTCCTGACACCGGAGCAGGGCCAGGAAGCAGGAATCAGCGAGTCGGCGTAGCCCCCGGCTCCGTTCCGGATGCACGTCGCCCCACGGCGACGTCCCGTTACGGACTCCCGCGTCCCGGCTGGTCCGCCAGGAACGGCAAGACCTGGCGGACCAGCCGGAATGACCGTTCTCATTCGCTCAGGCCGGCGGTCCGAATCCCGGCCGAGGCCGCAGAGGACGTTACGGGTAAAGAGCCGTCCGCTCCCTATCCGGCCTCACGAGCCTGCCCGAAGCCTCCGGCAAACGCGCGAGAACGCTGCCCGCAGCCTCTTTCCCGGGCGTCGGCTAGCGAGACGTCCGTCCGAGTTTCAGGTCGAGCAACCGGGCCAGCAGGCCGTTGACGAAGACCGGTGACCGTTCCGTCGAAACGAGCTTGGCGAGTTCGACGGCCTCGTCGATGGCCACCCCGTCCGGGATGTCCTCGCGCCACAGCAGTTCCAGCGCGCCGATCCGCAGGATGTTGCGGTCCACCGCGGGCATACGCTCGAGGGTCCATTCCTCGGCATAGTCGGAAAGCATCTCATCGATGTCGGCGAGGCGTTCGGCGACACCTTCGACGAGGCTGACCGCGTATTCCGGCACCGGTGGATCGGACTGGACCAGCCGCGCGGCGAGTGTCTCGGTGAAACTGCTCCCGCGCAGGTCCGCCTCATAGAGGATGTCGAGGGCGCGCTTACGCGCCTTCGACCGGGCGCTCAGCTCGTCACCCGGCCGAGGTACCGACCATCCCTGGTGTCGACCTTCACCTTCTCGCCCGTGGTGAGGAACAACGGCACCTGGATCGTCGCACCGGTCTCCAACGTCGCCGGCTTGTTACCACCGGTGGAGCGGTCGCCCTGCACCCCGGGCTCGGTCGCGGCGATGACCAGTTCGACGCTCGCGGGCAGCTCCACGTAGAGCGGTGCGCCATCGTGCAGCGCCACCGTCGCCGTGGTGTTCTCCAGCATGTAGTTCGCGGCGTCGCCGACGACTCCGGGCGGGATCGGGATCTGGTCGAACGACTCGCTGTCCATGAAGACGAAGTCGGCGCCGTCGCGGTAGAGAAAACTCATCTCGCGTCGGTCGACGGTTGCCACCTCGACCTTCACACCGGCGTTGAACGTTCGGTCGACAACCTTGCCGGTCAGGACGTTCTTCAACGTCGTCCGAACGAACGCCCCGCCCTTTCCGGGCTTGACGTGCTGGAACCCGACAATGTTCCACAGGATGCCGTCGAGGTCGAGTGTCATGCCGTTCTTCAGGTCATTGGTGGTCGCCACTGCGCACAACTCTCCAGCCGGACCAGCAGGTTGGTCCGTTCGACTGACGGGGGATCTCGCGAGAGTCTATAGGGTGGGCGGCCCTGACCACCGAACGCCGTCCTACGCGTCGGCACCGGACCGATCCCCGAGGTCTCGCGAGAGCCTCGAGGCGATCACCCGCAGCGCGAGGAGATAGGAGTCGAAACCGAGCCCAGTGATGGTGCCGACCGCCACCGCGCTGATCACGCTGTGATGCCGGAACGGCTCCCGGGCGTGGGTCTGGCTCAGGTGCACCTCCACGAGCAGGCCCTCGACCTGCGCAGCCGCGTCGCGCAACGCATACGAGTAATGCGACCAGGCACCCGGGTTCAATACGACCGCGGATGCGGTGTCCGCGGCCTCATGCAGCCACCGGAGCATCGTGGCCTCGTCATCGGTCTGCCGGCAGTCCACCTCCAGCCCGAGCTCGCCGGCCTGCTCCTGGCAGGCCGCCACGAGATCATCGTAGCCGCGGCTGCCGTACACCGCGGGTTCCCGCCGCCCCAACCGGCCGAGATTGGCGCCGCTGAGCACCATGACCTTCATGAGTGGACCTTTACCGATCGGACCTTGACGAATCGGACCTTCATGAACCGGACCTCATAGCCGGCCCGCCGCATCCGGCAGATCGGACAGTTCCCGGGCCACCTCCGAGAACGCGGCCACGACCAGCGCCGGGTCCGGATCGTCCAGCGTACGGGGCCGGCCCGGTCCGTCCAGGACGACGAACCGCAACCGCCGACCGCGGCTCTTCTTGTCCACCCGCATCGCGTCGAGCAGCTCCGACCAGCGGTCCGCCCGGTAGGTGGTGGGCAGGCCGACGCGTTCGAGCAGCTGGCGGTGCCGGTCCGCGGTCGCCTCGTCGAGCCCCACCGCGAGCCGACTCAGGGACGCGGCGAAGACCATCCCGACGGACACCGCGGCACCGTGCCGCCAGGTGAAACCCTCGACCTTCTCGATGGCATGCCCGAGGGTGTGCCCGTAGTTGAGGATCTCCCGCCGGCCGGCCTCCTTCGGGTCGGCCGAGACCACCTCCGCCTTCACCCTGATCGACCGCTCGACGAGCTCACGCAGATGAAGCACGCCCGTCGGGTCCTCCTCGAGCAGATCGAGGATGACCGGATCGGCGATGAAACCGGCCTTCACCACCTCGGCAAGGCCCGAGGCACGCTCATTGGCCGGGAGGGTCTGAAGGGTCGCCAGGTCACACAGCACCGCGAGCGGATGGTGGAACGCGCCGACGAGGTTCTTGCCCGCCTCGATGTCGATCCCGGTCTTTCCACCGACAGCCGCGTCCACCATCCCCAGAATCGTCGTCGGGACCTGCACGACGTCCACGCCACGCAGCCACGAAGCCGCGACGAACCCGGCGAGGTCGGTCGCGGCTCCGCCGCCGAGACCGACGACCACGTCGTCCCGGGTGAAACCGACCTGGCCGAGGACGTCCCAGCAGAAGCCCGCGATGCGCAGCTGCTTGGCCTCCTCGCCGTCGGGGACCTCGACGGCGTGGGCCTCGACCTTCGCCGAATCCCGCAGGTCCGCGACCACCGCGTCCGCGGTGGCCCGCAGGGCACGCGGGTGGATGACGGCGGCTCGGGTCCGGCCGGCCACCAGGTCGGCGAGCTCCCCGAGCAGACCCTCACCGACCACGACGCCGTAGGGGCGCTCCCCGGTCGGGGTGACCTCTATCCGCGTCACCGGCGAGACCGTCACAGCGCAGCCACCAGCTTCTCGACCAACTCGACTACCTCCTCGGGTGTGCGCCCGGCGGTGCTCACCACCGCGGACGCGACTTCGGCGTACAGCGGGGCGCGGGCCCGCAGCATCGCGGCCATCTTGGTGCGCGGCGCCTCGACCAGCAGCGGACGGTCCCGGGCCAGTCCGACCCGCTTCACCGCGTCACTGATCCCGACGTCGAGGTGGACGACCGTGTGCCCGCGCAGCAACGCCCGGGTGGCAGGGTCCAGCACGGCGCCCCCGCCCAGGGCGAGTACCCCGTCATGCTCGGCCAGTGCGCGGGCGACCGCGTCCCGTTCCAGTGCCCGGAAGTAGTCCTCACCACGCTCGACGAAGACATCGGCGACCGACATCCCGGCGTGGACCTCGACGTCACCGTCGGTGTCACGAAAACCCGCGCCGCAGCGCCGCGCCAGCAACTGCCCGATCGTTGTCTTCCCAGCCCCCGGCGGGCCCACGAGAACCACGATCGGTCGCCGTGCGCCGAGCATGGCAACCTCGCCCGCAGAACCGGTCACGACGCACCGGCCGCAGCCGGCACCAGAACATCCATAACCATACCGGCTCCTACCGCCCTACCTGACGATCAGAGACTTCAGATAGGCCTCACAGTTGCGGCGGGACTCCTCCACCGAATCGCCGCCGAACTTCTCCATCGCGGCGTCCGCGATCACCAACGCGACCATGGCCTCGGCGACCACTCCGGCCGCGGGCACCGCGCACACGTCGGAGCGCTGCGCGATCGCGACCGCCTGTTCCCCGGTCGCGACGTCGATGGTGGACAGCGCCCGCGACAACGTCGAGATCGGTTTCATGGCGGCCCGCACCCGCAACGGCTCGCCGGTGGTCATCCCGCCCTCGACACCGCCGGCCCGGTCGGTGGCCCGGCGCACCTGGTACACCCCGGATCCCGCCGAACTCCCGGGACCGGCGGGCAGTGGTTCGATCTCGTCGTGAGCCTGCGACCCGCGCCGCCGGGCCGTGGTGAACCCGTCCCCGAACTCCACGCCCTTGATCGCCTGGATGCCCATCAGCTCACCGGCGATCCGCGCGTCGAGACGGCGGTCGCCGTGGACGTAGCTGCCGAGCCCCGGCGGGCAGCCATAGGCCAGGACCTCCACGATCCCGCCCAGGGTGTCGGCGTCGCGGCGCGCGGCATCGATCTCCGCGACCATCGCGATACTGGTCGCCGGATCCGCGCAACGGACCGGGTCGGCGTCCACCGCGTCCATCGTCGCCGGCTGGGGTGGCTGCGAGCCGGGCGGTACCTCCACCCCACCGAGGGCCACCACGTGCGAGATGACCTCGATGCCGTACGCCTGGCGCAGCAGGGCCTTCGCGACCGTACCGAGAGCCACCCGGGCGGCGGTCTCCCGGGCACTGGCGCGCTCAAGGACGGGGCGGGCGTCGGAGAAGCCGTACTTCTGCATCCCGGCCAGGTCGGCGTGGCCGGGCCTCGGCCGGGTCAGCGGGGCGTTACGGGCCAGCCCCGCCAACTCCTCGGCGTCGATTGGGTCCGGCGCCATGACCTGGCGCCATTTCGGCCATTCGGTGTTACGGATGACGATGCTCACCGGGCCGCCCAGGGTGAGGCCGTGGCGCATGCCGCCGAGCAGCTCGACCTCGTCACGCTCGAAGCTCATCCGCGCACCGCGCCCGTGGCCGAGACGCCGACGCCCGAGTTCGTCTGCGATCTGGGAGCTGGAGACGCGGATGCCCGCCGGTAGGCCCTCGACCGTCGCCACCAGCGCCGGGCCATGCGACTCTCCGGCAGTCAGCCAACGCACCATGCTGCCAGTCTTCCACGCTGCCGGACACTCGAACGAGTCAGACCGTCCAAGGCCACCCGAGGCACGGAAAAACGACGGTCATCTCCAGGCCGACAGCGGCGCGATCATTGTTCCCGGCACCGCCGGAGGCCCGGAGGATTCATGCGAAGCCAGTGCCACCCCAGGCCAGAAT
Organism: Frankia sp. Cppng1_Ct_nod; assembly: GCF_920656135.1. NCBI lineage: Bacteria > Bacillati > Actinomycetota > Actinomycetes > Frankiales > Frankiaceae > Frankia > Frankia sp. Cppng1_Ct_nod. Next base: position 28,163 of record NZ_CAKKTK010000027.1, read on the forward strand.
GCCGACGAAGGTGCCCGCGAGCAGAAACGGCCCATAGGCGATCCGCGCGCGCGGACCTGCCCGTCCGGTCACCAGCAGAAGCAGTGCCCACCCGCCGGCGAGCATCATCCCCGCGGCCAGGCCCGCGACGACCGCCGATGCACCGAGCCACCCGAGGGCACCGCCGAGCAGGCCGGACAGTTTCACGTCGCCGAACCCGAGGCCTGCGCCCGGCAACGCCCAGATCGCGGCGAACAGCGCGGACACGACCGCCGCCGCGAGGACGCCGCGTAACCAGCGTCCCGGCTCCCGGTCCAAGACGGCCGCAAGCCCGAACAGCGCGGCGAGTACCGGATAGGACGGCAATGTGATCGCATCGGGCAGTCGATGGACCCGGGCGTCGATGGCGGCGAGGGCTACTCCGACCACCCCCAGGTAGGCGTAGGCCGGCAGCCAACTCACATGGTCGGACAGCTTCACCGCGAAGGCGACGACGACCGCGGCCGTGACCACCCCCAGCGACCCCCGGGTGGGCACCGGCCTGCGGACCGATTCGCCGTCGGGCGGGCCGAAGGCGCCCACCAGCCACGGCAGCGCCGGGACGACGCACAGCGCGACAAGGACGATCACGGTCGCCGACGCTGCCGCCGAAACGTTCACCGGACGGTCCGCCCCGGCTCCCGGGCGCTCAGCGCGCGCTGTCCCTCGTCGAGGAGCAGACCGACGTCCACCTCGGCGCCGGTGAACAGCCGCACCTGGCCGGCCGCCTGAGCCGCGAGCACGACCAGCCCCCCGGCAACCGCAGCCCCGGCGGCCTGCGCCGCGGCGGCAAGGCGGGTGGGCCACGGGTGGTACAGCAGTTCGACCAGCCCGGTTGACGCGGGCCACGGGAATCGGGCGAGGTCGTCGGTGGCGCCGGCCGGAGTGGTCGCTATGACCACGTCCGCCGCCCCCAGATCGGCCGCGCCGAAGTCAGCGCCACCCGGATCGGCACCGCCCAGGTCAGCGCCACCCGGGCCGGCGGCGCCTAGGAAGCCCGCCGTTCCCGTCCGCGGGGCCAACCCCGAGCCCGACGGCTCCCACCGGTGGACCGTGACGGCAAGCCCGAGTACGACGCCGAGATCGACCAGGGGCACGGCGGCCGGCGGCCGGCGGGCTGCGATGTCAACCCGGTGGGCGCCGAGTCCGGCGAGCGCCCCGAGCGCGGCCCGAGCGGTGCCACCGGCGCCGAGCACGAGCGGGTTACCCGGTGCCACCCCGACGCCGAGAACCTCGGTGACGGCATGGGCGATACCCGCGACATCGGTGTTGAAGCCGTCCAGGCGCACGTCCGAACCGGTGTCCGTGCCCCGCCGGACGACGACGGTGTTGACCGCGCCGATGGCTGCGGCGTCGGTATCGATCGTGTCGAGCAGTGCCAGGACGGCCGTCTTGAGCGGCATCGTCAGTGACAGACCCACCCAGCCGGGTTCCGTGCGGACTCGGGTGAGGAGATCCGCCAGCGCGATCTCGTCACACTCGATGGCCCGGTAGTCCCAGTCGAGCCCCAGCGCATCGTAGGCCGCACGGTGCAGAACGGGTGACAGCGAGTGCGTGATCGGCATTCCCAGGACTGCGGCTCGGGCATGCGGCTGCCAGGTGTCCGCTCGACCACCGGAGCGGGTCACGACCCGCCCTCGGACTTGTATCGCGCGAGCGCGTCCTGCCACTCCCGTTCCGTGGTAGCGAAGATCGTCACATTGGACTTCGGCAGGGACACGAAGTACATCCAGCTTCCCGCTGCCGGGTGGAGGGCCGATTCCAACGCCCACCGGCCCGGGTTGGAGATGGCGCCCGGTGGCAGTCCGGCCACCTTGCGGGTGTTGTAGGGGTTGTTGGCGTTCAGCTGGCTCTGGGTCAGCGGACCCTCGTACTCGTTGAGTGCGTATCGGGTCGTCGAGTCCAGGTCGAGGCGCCGGAAGGCTCCGCTCGTGTCGGCCAGCCGGTTGTAGATGACCCGTGCGACCTTGGGCCCCTCATCCGGGTTCTTCACCTCCCGTTCGATGATGGAGGCGATGGTCACGACGTCCTGTGGGCTGCGCCCGAGAGCGGCCGAGCCGGCCTCGATGTTGAGCGATGCCGTCTCCGACCTGAACCTGTCGACGAACATCTTCATCGTGGTGGCCACCGACGCGCCCGGCTGCAGGTCGTAGGTGAAGGGAAACAGGTAACCCTCGATACCGGTGGCATACGACGGCAGTTGGAGCGGGGCCGGGTGCTTCACGACGTCCTCGATCGCCGACATCGGCTGGCCCGTACGGTCCGCAAGGGTCGTGAACACCTGCCGGGCGGTCATGCCCTCGGAAATAGTGAGTCGGAACAGTGCGTGGGACCGGGCGTCGAGCAGCGTGGCGAGCGCGTCGACCGCGCGCTCCCGCTGCCGGAGTTTGTAGAACCCGGGCTGGATGGACCGCGACCGCTCGTCGGACGCGGCCGCGTCGACGAAGGCCGCCGGAGTCCGCACGACGTCCGCGGAGGCGAGGACCCGCGCGATGTCGCGGGCGGTCGACCCGGCCTGGATCTGGATGATGACCGAACCGTCACCGGGTCCGGCATAGTCGGCAGCCGACTCCCCACCGGCGATGCGTCCGATGACCTTGCCTGCACCGTAAATCCCGCCACCGAGGATTCCGGCCACAACGACCAGAATGACGATAAGCTTGGGTACGGTTCCGCGGTGTCGGCGGCCTCCCCGCCGGCCGGTCCGGCCGGTCCGGCCGCGCCCGGCACCATCAGGCGGCGCCTCTCCGAGCAGTTCATCAAGATCGTCGTCGATCACATGCTGTCCGCGGGTCGGTCCGACCCCGGGCCGTCCTTCGTCGGGTCCGGTGGGTCCGCGCCACGTGGTGCGTCCAGCACCGACTGCAGGATCTGCACAGCTGCCTCCTGGTCGACAAGTCCACGACGGGCTCGCGCGCGCATGCCACCTTCGGCCATCCGGCGGTGAGCGACAACCGTGGTCATCCGCTCGTCGACAAGCCGTACCGGAACAGGAGCCACCCGCACCGCGAGGAGATCGGCGTATTCCCGAGCCTGGCGCGCCGCCGGCCCCTCCGCACCGGACAGCCGTGTCGGAAGACCCACCACGACCTCCACAGCGCGACGATCCCGAATAATAATTGCAAGCTCTTCGAGATCACGCTGCATCCGGGGGTCGCGTCGTAGCGTTCCCACCGGGAACGCGATCATCGCGTCGGAATCACTCGCGGCAACTCCCACCCGTACCGTGCCCACGTCGACGCCTATGCGCACGCCTGCCCGGCGAATCATCGACCCACCCGCAGACCAGTCGGTGCCGATGCCCTAGACCAGGTGGGACGCCGCGCGATCCGATACGTCGTCGGTGTCGTCGGTGTCGTCCAACCCGAGCGCCTGACGAAGTTCATCCTCCCGCTCGGCCATACCTTCCCGTACGTCGGCCACGAAGTCCTGCACCGACTGTACGAGAGACCCGGCCATGTGCTGCGGGGTGAGCGAGGACAGCGTGCGGGCTGCCCGGCGTACGGTGACCACGCCGACAGCCGCGCCCAGGGCGATGTAGAACATCCGTGGCATCAGGCGCCCCCCCTCTCGGCTCCGGCGGCGGAGGCTCCGGCGCGGCGCTGGGTTCGCCGCGCCGCACGGTCAGCCTTGATCTCCGACGCTACCCGTGACTCGACCTCGGCACGGGTCCGCTTGGCCGCCGCGCGCCGAACCCCGTACGTGAACGCCGCGACCCGGACGACCGGACCACCAACCGTCGCCGCGAACAACGACGTGAGCGAGGAGATGTTCGTCGAGATCGACTGAACGTTCGCGGTAATGGCGTCGACCCGGTCGAGTTCCTTGTTTACGTGGCTGAGAGCCACGTTCACCTCGTCCACGGTCGTGCCCGCCTGCCGCACCCGTGCGGTGCCCTCGTCGATGGCGAAGCCGGTCTGGCGGACCCGGGCGGCCGCCTCATCGAAGATCTTCCCGAGCTTGAACAACACGTAGCAGCCGAACAGGACGAGCACGGAGAACGCCCCCGCCGCGATCAGTCCCGCGATCGCACCACCGGACATGTGTGCTCCGCCTCCGCTGTTATGGGCCGTGAGCCGGCCGTGCCTTCGTGACCCAGCAGGTACTTCTGTGCCGGTGCTGTATCTGGAGAACCAGCAGTCGCTGGTGGCGTCAGCTCGGCGCCTACCGCTCGGTTGCGGTCGGTGGACGTTCCAACCCGACGTTCCTGGAGCGACCCTACCGAGCGCGACCAGCTTCGTGGTCACTCGCCCCTGACTGCTTGTCCTCACTATCGCGCGCGGCAGCCGGATCGTCGGCGCCTCGCAGCGTCGCCCGCAGGAACGCCAACCGCTGTGAGGCCCGCAGTTCGAATCCGTGCTCGCTCGGCAGGTAGTAGTCGGATCCGACCAGGGAGTCCGGTGCGTACTGCTGGCCGACCACCCCACCCGGGTGATCGTGGGGATACCGATAGCCACCACCGTGGCCAAGATTACCGGCGCCCGGATAGTGCGCGTCACGAAGATGGATCGGGACAGGACCACCACGCCCGGTCCGGACGTCCCGGGCGGCCGCGTCGATCGCCCTGAACACCGCGTTGGACTTCGGTGCCAGCGCGAGATGAATCACAGCCTGGGCGAGAGCGAGCCGTGCTTCGGGAAGGCCCACCATCTCCAGCGCCTGTGCAGCGGCCACGGCCACGCCGAGTGCTCCGGGTTCGGCAAGCCCCACGTCCTCGCTGGCCAGTATGATCATCCTCCGGGCGATGAACCGGGGGTCCTCCCCCGCGTCCAGCATGCGCGCGAGGTAGTGCAGGGCGGCGTCGACGTCCCCGCCACGCATGGACTTGATGAAGGCGCTCGCCACGTCGTAGTGCTGGTCGCCGGCACGGTCGTACCGGACCGCGGCCCGGTTCACCGCCTGTTCGAGAGTGGCGAGGCCAACACGCGCCGGTATCCCACCCACGCCCGCATCGTCGGACTCCTTCGCCGTGTCCTTTACGGCGTCCTTCACGGCTGCCAGCGTGGCGTCGCCGGCGGCCTGCAACGCGGTCAGCACGCGACGGGCGTCACCGCCGCCCAGCCTCAGCAGGTGAGCGACCGCGTCAGGGTCCATCGCCAACCGGCCACCGTAGCCGCGCGGATCATGCAGTGCCCGATCGATCAGGATTCTCAGGTCGTCATCGGTGAGCGGTTCCAAAGTCAGCAGCAGCGACCGGGACAGCAGCGGCGCCACCACGGAGAAGAAGGGATTCTCGGTGGTCGCGGCGACCAGTGTGACGAGGCCGTTCTCCACCGCGGGCAGCAACGCGTCCTGCTGGGTTCTGGTGAAACGGTGAACCTCGTCGATGAAGAGCACGGTACGAACACCGGACAATCCGAGAGTGTCACGCGCCTCGTCGATCACCGCCCGGACGTCCTTCACGCCGGCGGTCACCGCGGACAGCTCACGGTATCGGCGTCCACCCGAGCTGGAGATGATGTGCGCCAACGTCGTCTTGCCGGTGCCGGGCGGCCCCCACAACAGAACCGAGGTGGTACCGCCACCCTCCACCAGACGCCGCAGCGGGCTACCCGAGCCCAGGAGGTGGCGTTGTCCGACGAGATCGTCAAGAGTACGGGGGCGAAGCCGAGCTGCGAGGGGACCCGACGTCGCGAGGGTCCGCTCGAGCCCCGCGTCGAACAGGCTCACCTACCTACCGTATGACCTGCCTCGCGGGTTGGCGGTGACGGGCGGCTCTTCCCGTGCGGACACGGGTTGGGTACCCCGGGCCCTGCGGTGTCCCTGGCGATCCGGGTTACGGCTCTGGTCTCGTTCGCCTCGTTCGCCTCGTTCGCGGCCCTGACCGCTGCGCTCGACCTCCTCGGGCTGCACCGTGGCACGGCGGGCGTGCGGCGCTGGGTCCCACGCCACGTTCGACATGGGGCTTGCGGCCGGTGCCGGTCCCGATGCCGATGCCGGACGAGCGGCGGCGAGACTGAAGATGTCGATCTCGCTCACGCCCCCGAGGGCCGAGAAGATGACAACGGCCAGGATCGAGAACGTCAGGACACACACGGCAAGGCTCAGCGTCACCGGGTCCACCCCCCGGGACACATCCGATATGTCGTTCGTGGCGACCATCTGGGTGGCGGCCATCCCCGTGTAGTGCATGCCGCACACGGCCAGCGCCATCACCAGCGACGCGACAAATATGTGGATCTTTCTCTGTACCCGGAAGAGGATCCACAGCGCGGCCAGGGCGGCGAACACGGCGATGACGACCGAGACCCCCACGAGCGTCGGATCGTAGGTGACGGTAGCGCCCATCCGCATGGCGGCCATGCCGGTGTAGTGCATCGCCGCGACACCGAGACCGGCCACGAACCCACCGAGCGTCAGTCTGGACACACTGCGGGGATCCCGTCCGACAATGATCAGACCAAGTCCCGAGACACCGACCGCGATGACGAACGACAGCGCGGTCAGCAGGATGTCGTAGCTGATGTCCACACCGGCGACGTGATAGGCGGCCATGCCCATGAAGTGCATGGCCCAGATCGCGCCGCCGCCGAGCGACACGGCGGCGGCCGCCGTCCAACGCAGCCGGTCGGGCCCCTCACTCACCGGGATGCGCAATGCACTGACCACGGCCGCAAACGACCCCACCACCGACAGCGCAACAGACACGCCGACGAAAAGCGCATCGTACTGGGCCGCGTGATGCACCCCTGCCGCAACGCCCATGACCTTCCCCCATCCGAAGCCGACGAAGACGTCATACTTAACATGCAATGGGATGAAAGTCACTTTTTTCTACCAAAATTATCAATTATTTTGATATAACCCTATAAGGGCACAACGGACATACCCAGGATGTCGACGACCGGATTGTCCGACTCGCAAGGCGGCCACCGGCCGCCCAGGGTTGGTAACACTGCCCGCGGGACAGGATGTGCTTCTTTGCCAGCGCCGCTCACGGTTCCCCGCGGCCGCGGGTCGCCGACCCGCGTGGGACCCGCCCGCGTGGGCTCAGCCGCGCCCACTCCCCCGCCCACGCCTCGACAGGTTCGAGCACTCCCTGCAGGCGCCGCCCGTGCACGGTGAGGCGGTAGTCACCGGCCTCGTCCACCTCGACGATCCCGGCCTCGCGCAGTTCCCGGAGCCGCTGTGTCAACTGGGGTTGAGGTACGTCCAGGCGCAGGGCGAGAGCACGAAACGCCGCCGGGCCCTCCCGCAGGCTCCAGAAGGCCGGCAGCGCATGGCGCCGCGCGAGCAGGTCGATCACATCGGACAGTGCCGCAGGCTCCTGGGACGGCCCGGCCGCCGACGGGCCGTCACGCGTCATCCGCTGACGTGGCTCGGGCACGACCGCCGCTCAGGACGTGTGGACCGCACCGGAGCCGTTGGAACTGTGCGCTCCGACCGTGCCGGCGAAGTACCCGGTGGACGACCCACGGCCACCTCTGCCTCCGACCGTCTGGCGAACCCTTTCCACGAAGCCGCTCGCCTGGGCCGAGACGACACCGGCCGCGCTCTGCACCTCCGGGCGCTCCCGGACGGCGCGTACCTGGCGCATGATCACGTCATAGCGCTCACGGCCTGCCCGCGCGCCCAGCAGGTAGCCGAACCCGAAGCCGACGATGAAACTGGGCCTGAAGTGCATGGCGCCTCCTGCTGGGTACCGGTGCCGTGAGCCGCGGTCCGTTCGCTGGCCGACTGGATGATTAGTACCCCATCGAACCGTCCCGGCGAACCTCAGGTAGTCTTACGAGGCCAGGTGCTGGAGCCCCATGATCTGGACTGACATGGTCCAAGCAATATCAACACGACCTGAGGAACACGACCTGAGGAACACGGTCTGGGGTACGACGTCTTGGTATGCCACGGTCCCGCGTAGCTCAATTGGCAGAGCGTCCGGCTGTTAACCGGCAGGTTACAGGTTCGAGTCCTGTCGCGGGAGCACTGTCAGGGTTTTCGATTTCTCGTGATCATTTCTTCGCTCCCGCCCTCGCCCCTGGACGTCCTTCGGCAGTTCGTCCGGCGGGTTGACGGCCTCGCCAATCACGATCACCGCCGGTCGGCTCCTGTTGGCTTCCGGTCCGCTGGGTCCGCCGCACGGCAGGCGCTCTGGAAGAGTGAGGGCATGACCGCCGAGCTGGGAGTCCGCACCGACGGAGGCGACGAGCCGGATACGGCAACCGCGCACAGGATGCTCGGGCTGACGGTCGACGCCTCGGCCGCAGGCGGCAGCCTCGTCGTCGACCAGCGGCTACTCAACTCCGGCGGGACGCTGTGGGGTGGTTGCGGGTTGGCCGTGGCGATGACCGTCGGCGAGACCGTCCTCGACCGGAGCTGCCTGTGGGCGACCGTCCAGTACATCTCCCCCATAACCGTCGGAGAACGGCTGGACCTGCACCTCGACGTGGGCCAGCACGGGCGGAGCCTGTCGCAGGCATCCGTACGTGGCACCGTCGACGGGCGGCTCGCGTTGCTGGCCATGGGCACCTTCGGTGGTCGCCCGGACCATGGCCGACAGTTCACCACGGCGCCCGAGGAAATACCACCCCCGCAGGACTGCCCCGCGCGGTCCACCACCGGTCTCGGACGCCCGATGCAGGGGATGCTCAGCCAGATCGAGCAGCGATGGGCACGTCCGCTGGACCCGACGCCGGGCAGCAACCCGGGTTCGGGTCACTGCATGTTGTGGGCACGGCTACGTCAGCCCCTGGTGACCTCGTCGGTGTCGCTGGCGATCCTCGCGGATCTGGCCCCGGCCGCCGTCACCATGGCGGTGACCGAACCGGTGTACACCCTGAGCCTGGACAACAGCCTCCGGGTCGGGCGAATCACGCAGAGCGACTGGGTGCTGGTCGACGCTCGGGTCGATGCCGTGACACGCAACGTCGCGCAGGTCAACGCCCGGATCTTCGACCAGGGCGGACAGCTGCTGGCGATCGCCAGCCAGTCCGCCAAACTGCTCCCCCCGGCTCGGATTCCCCGGCCGTGACGAGCGGGCGGGACGAGACAGCCATCCCGCCCGCTCGTCCCGCCCGCGCTGCCGACTCAGCTCCAGGATCAGGGATTGCTGATCGTCAGTCCGTATTCCGCACCGTTGTTGTTGTCCCAGTCACCGTTGTTGTTGCGGAAGGTCATTTTCAGATCGGCGTCGGCGGGAACCTGTGGGATCTGCGCCATCCATGAGCCGTTCCGCCGGCTCATCATGGTGCTCTGGATATTCCGCCAGTTGGAGCTGCCCCCGTCGGTGGTACCCCAGTGCATCGTGATGTCCGCGCCCCTGCCCGCGAGCGGCCCGGTGTAGTTCACCGGCAGCTGCTCGCCGACGATCGCAGGACCGGCGGTGACAGCGGCGGCGGGCGCTCGCCAGGAGGCTCCGACCGGCGGCTTACCGGTACGCACCATCTCGAACAGGTTCCGCTGCCCCTCCGGGGTCAGCGCGGTGATGTAGTGCAACGGGAAATGATCGTCCAGTGAGTACGTGAACGGTACATCGCGGAGTAGCTTGATCTTTCCTGCCATGAAGTCGATCAGGGGCTCGATGAGCTGCCAGAGCGCCGGAACCTGTTGCGCCGGCGGTAGCTGGTCGGTCCAACGGCCGTTCAGGTCCTGATTGTTCGGCTGCACGACCGGGAACGGGGACTGCGGCCGTATCGTCACTCCCCGGCCGAGCACCCTGATGTCGAGGCGGTCTGGAACCATTCTGACGGCCATGCCGGGCACCCAGGAGTTGAACCGGCGCTGCCCGATATTCGCAACGATATTCCCGCTGACCGGGTACCGGAACTCGCGACCGAAGTGGGCGAATCTACCCGATGCGCGCGGCGGGAGGTGGGGGACGACATCGCGGTCGTAGATGTACCGGATGAAATTGTCCCTGAGGAGTTCCAGCCGGTTGTCCCGGAGGAACCTGATCCGGTCACAGGCCTTGGCAAACGCATGATCCCCAACCATGGGCTGGCCGAACGTGTAGACGGCTCTGAGCCTGCCTGCGATGTCATGATAGGCGGGATCTGTCGTCAGCATGACGGCCGCCATCGCGGCCATCGCCCCGCCCAGGCCATGCCCGGTGATGTAGAGCGCTTCAAGGCTGTTTTCCGGGTCGGGTCTGTTTGCGTCAACCGACTGCCCGTTCACCGCCCGCCGCAGGGACTTCACCACGTGGTCGAATGTCGCACGTGTATTACCGTAGAACCCCTGATGGACGAACTTGTCGCCGTCCCCCGGAAGGTTCGGCAGAACTACTCTTTCGGGTTCGACGTCGACGTCGGTGAGCCAGTCGATGGGCTTCAGCGGCGAGATGCCCCGATAACACAGGATCACGACCCTGCCGTCCGCGCTCTGGACCAGAACCGCGTGTGAGTCGACCAACAGTACGTCGACCGTTCTGGAGATCATGAGGCAGTGACTGTCCACAAACCCCATTTCCACCATCCGCTCCGCCAGGACGTCCTGATCCGAGTACGCGTACGCCGCGCACGTGGCGAGCGTCTGTGTGACGGAGCCCGGAATCGCCGGATCGTCGTTCGCATGGGGGTCCAGGAAATCATCCATAATATCAGGATAGACGGTCATGGTAAGCCTCACTTCTCGCGCTTGGGGGCAATTATCCGTGCCGTCATGGCGTTGTTTGTGAGGGTCACATGACTGTCATCGCCCGCGGGCGGGGATCCGCGAAGATACCCGTCGAGAAAGGCTCCTCACAGCTACGGCCAGGCAGCACCCGACGCTCCCGATCCGGGCAGTCGACAATCCTGACCATCCCAAACCACACTCCGCGGCGACAACTATTCGGGATCGACAACCACACCGATTATGCAAGAGGTGGCCGTTGCCCGCACTCCGATCGACGAGGAGCATCCTTGGTCCGGAATTCCGGATTTCCATCGGAGTTGCCGGCACGGCAGCGCCGGATCACTACCATGATTGCCGGTGCCGCGGCCAGCGCCGCGGCATCAAAAAAACCGTACCCGCCGGCTGCTCCGCTCGGCGGGTTTCCCATCGACACCAGGCCGGTCGGGTCATGCGATGACCAGGCCCAGGTTCCCAGGGCTGTACCGAGCTGCTCAAGATAGGTGACTATCAGAAAAGCGCCGACGTATACGAGTGGCTGTCGCCCACGCCACAGGAAAAGGACGAGGCAACCGAACCAGAAAGCGCCGAGTGCATCCGGCCGACCACTGAGAAAAAGTCCCCAGAAGGAGTAGACACCGCCGATCACGACGGTGCCCGCCACGAGTACGCCGCGGGCCGCTCCGAACAGTCGTGACCGCCCGAGCGCAAGCGCACCGAGATACACCAGACCATGCCCTGGCGGCACGAAGGCCGGAACGTTGTGCAAGCGATATGTGTAGACACCCAGGGTCGGAGAGAATGCATACTCGACCACTGTCGCAAATGCTACGACCACGGCGATCTGGGCACGCGTCGCCGAACTCTCCGAACGCAGCAACAGGACCAGCACGATCCAGGTGAACACGCCCAGGGCACGTTGGTGCCACACACCCGAGTTGACGTCCAGCAGAAGTATGGACGGTATCCAGACAACAACCACAACCGCAACCGCGATGTCATGGGAGACCAGCATCCGGAGTGCCTGGGCAGTCCGACCACCTGCGGCGCGGTCCGGATCCGACCGCAGGGGATCCGACCGCAGGGGATCCGGGACGACGTGGGCGGGTATCCCGGCCGCCCGACCGACAGCCTGCCCTTCACGCGTAGATGTGCGTAGAAACGTCACCGCGTCCCAGCCAGGATCCGTCGCATCATCAGACACTCCTTCGAGCGGACCTCACGGTCCTGCCACCGCTGATTCGGCAGGGCCGAACCACTCAATCAGTGAGGTACATCACGCCACGGCGACCGGGACGCAACGGCCGGGCGCTACCAGGGCATCCGGGTGTCACCAGAACACGGGTAACCAGGACGCGACCTCGACGGAGCGCTCTCGTACGGGTGGAAAGGCGGACACTGTAGATGTGGAGATTCCGGGACCGCATCGGTTGGCATACACCGCCGAGCTGGTGCAACTACGTGTGGTTCTGGGCCAGCTGGCGAGTGAGGCCAGCCACATCGTAACGAGTGCGACCGCGACGGTGGCCGGTTCGGTCTGCGACCGGGTCCGGAGCAGCGACGTGCACACCGCCGTACAACGCCTACGAGACCACTGCCGGAAACTGGACGACAAGATGGTCGTGCTGCTGGCCCGCCAGAGCCCGGTGGCCGGGGATCTGCACCTGGTCGTCGCGATGCTGCGGATCGCCGGAACGGTGGAACGGATGGGGGAGCTTGCCGATCACATCGCCGCCACCGCCGACCTACGAACGCCTTCCCCCGTGGTCCCGGCCCCGCTACGCCCCACCGTCGCCCGCCTCGGCGGCCTGAGCGCCGACCTCGCCCGCCGGCTCGCCGCCGCGATCGTCAACGACGATCCGACAGCAGCGCGGCGGATGGAGAACGCCGACGACCATATCGATCAGATACACCGGCAGCTGCTGGCAACCCTGACCGACCCTGCCTGGCCACACGGGATCCAGGCCGCCGTCGACCTGACCCTGCTGTCCCGCTACTACGAACGCTTCGCCGACCAGGCCGTCACCGCCGCCCGGCAACTCGGCCGCGTCCACCCCGGCGTCCCGTAGCCCTCATCGCGCAGACTCTCACTCCCGTTGCATCCCGCCGGCCGCCAGAAGATCGGAAGAAACCCCCCGTCTCCTGGAAGCACCATCCGGACAGGCGACCTCCGCGGCGAGCAGTGCGACGTCGTCGTTCAGCGATGACGCGGTCCAACGCCGGAGCTGCCGCACGAGCACGCTGAGGGATTCCTCGAGAGACACGTGCCGGAGAGCGGCCTCGGTGGCAGACAGGAGGGGGAAGAACTCGCCCGTCACCGGATGACGCGCCTCGGTGAGCCCGTCAGTGTAGAAGAGCAGCCGATCGCCTGACCGAAGGCTGTACCGGGTGACGACCATGCCGTCGGCGCCGAAACCGAGAGGTGGCTGCCGGGAGGCGACGGGGACCAGCCGGATGGCGCCGTCGCGGAGCAGGACAGGGTCGGGATGGCCCGCGTTGACCATCAGAAGGCAACCGTTGTCTATCTCGGCGAAGACGGCGGTGACGAAATCCTCAGGACCGCTGACCTCCATGACTTCCCCGTCAAGAACCGCCATGACACCAGCGGGATCCTCCACCCGCCGCGCGATCACTCGGAAGCAGCCCATCACCCGGCTGGCGATCCGGACGGCGTCAAGACCCTTGCCACGCACGTCGCCGATCAGAATTCGAGTACCCCAGGGACTGTCCACGACCTCGTACAGATCGCCGCCGACGCTCGCCTCCGCCGCGGCACTCTCATAACTCACGGCAAGGAGAAGCTCCCCGGACGAAGCTGGTACAGCGCCGAGGATGGCACGCTGCGCCACCTCCGCCACATGGGTGATGTTCTTCAGCTTCGCTTCCCGCCGAGTCCGGTCGTGGCTGGCCGCGACAGCGAGAACGCCGCCCACCGCGATACCGCACAGACGGATCACCTGGGCCGCCACGCCACCGGCATAGTCGCCGGTGTAGAAACCGTTGCGGGCTCCGAGTAGCGAGCCGACCGCCACCGCCACCACCGCGTAGACCGTGGTCATCCGAGGACCGGTCAGGATGGCGGCGAGCATCGGGCTGATGACGCTGAGTGCAAGAATGACGTATCTTCGGTCGCCGAACAGATCAATGACGATTACCGCTGCGAGCACGAACAGCGGCGCGAGCGGACGTGCCCAGCTCGCTGCTCGCAGCCGTGGCATACCGCCACTCGTTCCCCGTCAGGACCGGCCGAAAGCCTCCAGTATGGTTGACAGCCGGTTTCGTGGCCTCGTCCCGGACAATTGCGATCTTATCGGCGGGACTGCCGGGCCGCCGGTATCGAGTAACGCCGTGTCCGCATCCGGTCAACCGGCACAGCGGTGGGTACAACGAGTGGATGACTGTCTCTCCCACCGCCACCGTGGTCCTGGAGCCCGCCGCCCGCACATTCGTCGAGGCCACGGCCAACCCGCCGTACCCGTTCGACCTCGGCCCGGTCGAAGGGCGCAGGGCCCTCGACGAGCTTCAGGACGGCGGCATCCCCAGGCCCGACATCCCCAGGCCCGACGCGGACATCGAGGACATCGGTGTTCCCGGCGGCCCGAACGGCGAGGTCCCCGTGCGCATCGTACGGCCCAGGGGGGCGACCGGGACGCTGCCGGTCATCGTCTACATCCACGGCGCCGGCTGGGTCTTCGGCGACACCCACACCCATGACCGCCTGATCCGTGAGCTCGCGGCCGGCACCGGCGCGGCCATCGTGTTCCCCGACTACCGCAGATCACCCGAGGCCCGCTACCCGGCAGCGCTCGAGGAGTCGTGGACGACCGCACGCTGGGTGGTGGAGCAGGGTGGCAAGCACGGCCTCGACAGCACGCGGCTGGCGGTCGCCGGGGACAGCGTCGGCGGAAACATCGCCATCGCGCTGACGCTGCTGGCCAAGGAACGCGGCGGCGTCCCGTTCGTCGCCCAGGTGCTGTTCTACCCGGTGACCGACGCGTCGTTCGACACCGACTCCTACCACCGGTTCGCCGAGGGGTACTTCCTGCGCCGCGACAGCATGCAGTGGTTCTGGGACCAGTACACGACCAACGACGACGAACGCGCCCAGATCACCGCCTCGCCGCTGCGCGCGACCACCGAACAGCTCGCCGGGCTGCCCCGGGCACTCGTCATCACCGGCGAGGCCGACGTCCTGCGGGACGAGGGCGAGGCGTATGCCGCGAAGCTGCACCAGGCCGGTGTCGACGTCACCGCCGTCCGCTACGAGGGCATCGTCCACGACTTCGTGATGCTCGACGCGCTGCGGGAGACCAACGCCGCCGGAGCCGCGATCGCACAGGCGATCAGCTATCTGAAGGATGCGCTCGGCACCTGACCCCGCGCGGGGAGCCGTGCACCACCGCGGTGTGAGCGCCACGAAACCTGTGGCGTTCATCGTTCTTCACCGCCCCGTCGGGGGCGTCGCGGATCTGCTGGCCGAGTGCACCGCCTGGGTCCAGCTACCACCGGCGCCGACAAAGGCAACATCGCGTCTGCCCACGCTGGTCCGCGAGGTCCGCCGGCTGACCGGTTGGTCGCAACGGGACCTCGCTGACATACTCGGCACGTCGCACACGACGGTACGCAAACTGGAGACAGACGGTCGCGTCACCGCCCGCTCGCGCGAGACGGCCGCGCGCGTCGCCCCGTTGCACGGGGTCCTGAGCCGGCTTGCCCGCGCCGCAGCCTGCCGTGCCATCCGACTGCCATCGCGACAGCGCCCGCGCCTCCGGCTGGCGGCAGGGCTGCCGGATTGACGTCGCCCTTCCGATCATCCATATTGCGGCCGCGTCGGACGGGAAGCCCACCCGCGTCCAGGACGTCCACTCCGAGTGGCTGCTCGCCGACCAGGACTGCGACCTCGCATGGAAGGCTGTGCGCGGCAGCGGCTACCTCCTGGAGCTACGCCCCGTCTTCTACGACGACCCGCCGGATGACTGGGGTATCCGCAATCCCCGGTTCCTCCTCGCGGACGACGGCGGCCACACGGATGCCTACGGCGCCGGCCTTCACCGGGTCATCGAGGTGTGTAACGAGGCGTTGGCCACCGGGCTGGTCTGTGCGCTGCGCTACAAACGGCATTACTACACCGCCCAGGGCCTCGGGTCCGGCGAGGTGACGCCGGAGTTCGCCCAGCACGCGGCGGAGGAGCAGGACCATGCCGACGACCTGCGGACCTTCCTGGGGAAAACGGAGCCCTGACCGACCTTCATGGCAGGGGCGGCTCCGCCGGATGGGCCCGCGCCCCCGGCAAGTCGCGCCACGGGGACGCTGCTGCGAGGAGGGCGGCTCGTTGGCGAATCAGGGAATACTGTGCCCCCCCCCGGAGAAATCGGACTTCTCCAGGGAGCGTTGCGTGTCGTGTCTGCGGTAGCGCAGCGTCGGGGTGTTGATGAGCACGCCGGCGGACAGGGCCGAACCTGCCATCAGCGTCGCGGTGTCTTCGACGCCGCGCAGAGCGGACCATCCGCCGAGTGCGAGCAGCAGGCTTCGATGCCACATCACGCCGGCGGGATGCACGGGCAGCCGATATGCCTCGGGTGGGCTGGTCGTCCATGCGGCCGGCAACGCCCCGCGTGGCAGCACTCCGGCCGACAGCGGCAGGGGATGCCCCCGCAGGGTGCCGTCCGGGAACAGGTCCCGTGCATGGCCGACGGCGAACCCCACCCACGGATGCGCTCGTAGCGCGTCGGCGAGGGTCGCGAGCGCGTGGTCCTCCAGTTCGTCGTCGGCGTCGAGGTTCTGCACCAGCGGTGCGGCGCATCTGCCGAGCGCGATGTTGCGCGCTACGGCGGGGCCCTCGACCGTGCCGTGAACCGCGGTCCGCACCCGGTCGTCGACGGCGGCCCCGCAGGCCACCAGTGCGTCGAGGACGTCCGCGGGAGGGCCGTCCACCTGCACCCGCCAGGTCCAGTCCCGGTGGGTCTGGCGGCGCAGCGACGCCCATGCGGCGGGGATGTAGCGGGCGTAGGCGGCGTGCACCGCCGTCACCACATCCACCTGCACATTCGCAGTATGTACCGGAAGGATGCCACATGTGTGATAAATACCTGTCCAAGAGGGCGAACCGAGGGGACGCATGAACATCACTTCGATCGTCGCGCAGCTCGATCAGGCGCCGACGGCCGACTCGCGGGAACTGGACCGCAGGTGCGAGTCGGTGGCTTCCACCCTGTTCGACGCGGGCGTGGAGCCGCCGTTCGACGTTGCGTCCGCGGACTTCGTCGCGGACCCGTGGCTGATCTGCGCGGACAGATACTGGCGTCGCCGTTTCCTTCAGGAGCCAACCGTGGAGGTCGCGGCCCAGTGCGCCCGGTGGCTCGGTGAACACGCCGCCGGCGCCCATCGCACCGACATCGCCGAGAAATGGTCGCTCGGGTACGCCTTCATCACCAAGGAGACCGTCGAGTCGCGTGAGGACCTGACCCTTGCCACCGGTCGGATCATCGAGCGCTTTCAAGGTTCCGGCGACATCTGCTTTTTCGCGACTCTCTACCATGCCGGCAAGCTCCGGGCGAACTTCTGGTTCGACGAGCTGTACCAGTTCCTGGAGGCATCGCTGCTCGCGGTCGCCGCCGATCAGCACCGCCGCGACCCACTTTTCATCGGGCTGCGCGCGTTCGCCGCTTTCGGCAGCCGGACGATCACCACCGAATATGCGACCGAACTCCTCGATCAGGCGTGGACGGCATCCCCGAGGTCGCGACACGTCGTCGATGTCTGCTTGAACGCGCTGTGGGCGGCAGTGCCGTTCGACGAGCAGGGAGCGCAGCTGCGGCGGCATGCGGGTGAGGCGGTCGCCGAGTATCCCGACGACCATCTCTTCCGCTTCCGGCTCGCGACCGGACAACGCATGTGCGGACGCTACGACGAGGCCCTCGCGAGCATCGACACCGCACTCCGACTACTACCCGCGATCGGCAGCCGCGTAAGCCACAAACTGCTACAGGAACAGTACCTGAACGAACGCGAGATGATCAAGGAAGGTCGTCAGCGAGCCAGCTGGGCTGGCGAACAACGGGACCGGTGGCGCCAGCAGGAAAACGCGAACCGAGACCTGCGCCACACACTGCAGACCTCCGCCATCCGCGCGATAGAACTCGTCACCATATTCACCGCAGCCATCGCGTTCGCCATCGGCTCACTCCAGATAACCCTCAGCGGCACGTTGACGCTACGCGACCGCGTCTGGCTGCTCGTGACACTCGGCGCCGGACTGCTACTTTTCGCCCTCGTCATCATCGCCGGAACCTGGGTCATCAGCAGCCGACGTCGAACACGCCCGTAATAGCTCAGGATGAGCCTCATGTCGGGCCGGTCTGGATCCGACAATCAGCTACGGCGATCCAGGTTCAGGAATCACCCGTCGAATCATATTTCCAGGTTGGGCTTGCCGACCCCGCTGCTCCCGTTTCACTCGGGCGGGGTGATGCGGCGGCGGCCCCGCGCGGACAGGCTCGGGTAAGGAGCCGTTCCGGGAGCAATGCGTCCTGGGTCGTGCTGGTAACGGCGCCTGAAACCGTCCTCCGATCGGCGACAAGGTGACAGATGATGATCGCTCAGGAATCCCCGCAGGGAATTCAGCTCAGCCGAGGACTCCTGGTAGGAGGGGGCGCGATGGTCGGGATCGGCGGTCTGCTGGGGTTCGCCGGCATCGCGCTCGTCGGCTCCGCTCTGGTCTCGGCGACACAGCGGTGGGTACAACAGCTTGAGCTGCCACCCAGCGAGATCGCAAAGCTCAAGTGGCAGCAGGCCCGAGCGGCCACAACCGCCGGTGCCAGGGCATGGCAGAGCGGACCACCGACCGAATCTCCTTCATAGAAGTACCGCGGTAGTCCGCCATCTCGGGCAGCGCGACCAGACCCTCGCGTCATACAGTCGCCCGGGTGAGGGTGCTGGTTACCGGCGGCACCGGCAAGGTCGGCAACGCGGTGGCCCGTGCCGCCCACAGCGCCGGCCATTCAGACAGAGAGGTGAGCGTTCATGGCGCGGGCCGCCTCGCCGAGTTCAGGCATTTCCACGACGGTGACACCGGCCGCGGTGAGCAGTTCGTGGCCCTGGCAGTCGGCGACGAACAGGCTGGGTTCCCGCCAGGCGATGACCACCCTGGGGATCTTCGCTTCCAGGATGAGCTGGGTGCAGGTACGCGGCCGGGACTTACGCTGCGAGCAAGGTTCAAGAGTGCTGTAGATCGTCGCGGTGGCGAGCCGAGGATCATCGGGAGCGACCTTCGCGAGCGCGGACTCCTCGGCGTGCACCGCGTCGTCGACCTCGCGGGAGAACCCGAACGCGATCTCCTCGCCGTTCTCGTCAACGATGACGGCACCCACCGAGTAGGCGCCGGTGGCCGGCGGGCAGCGGTAGGCGAGCTCGATAGCCCACGTCATCCACCGATGATCATCGAGCTGGGCCATCAAGGGCTCGTCCTTCCTTGGGCGGGTCCGGCGGCCGTCGGAGACGGTGTACCAGATGGCCGGTGGACGGCTCGCTCGCTGTCAGACAGTGGCCGTGGGGATCTGGTCCATCTCCTGCCGGAACTCGCGCACCTGGGGGACAGTCTGCCACCCGGCGACCGCCTCGTTCAGCGTCTACAAGCTGTTCATGATCCGATTGGAGTGGGTGTGGAGGCCGATCGGAAGCGCGCGCAGGCCCAGCGTCGCGGATGGCGGTCTGTCCGCCGCGGGGCAGTTTGAGCAGACGGGCGTCGAAGCCGGCAACGCGGTCAACTTCCTCCACGGCGCCTCCGTGGGCACGTTCATCTTCCTGGTCCAAGCCGAGATATTCGCCGGGATCAGGATGCTCACCCGCGGCGACCTCGCCCCCGGCATGCACGAGGTTCCCGCGGCCGACCGCGCCGCGATCGCGGCAATCTGGCTCTCCTACTTCAACAGGTGATCGACTTGGCCATCGCGGCAGACCACATCCGCACCACGCTGACCACCTACCTCGACACGCATCCCGAGGACAAACCCGACCTCGCGCCCGTTCTCGACCTCCTCGACGGCGGGGCCGACCTCACCTCCCGCAAGGAGTTCCGCGGCCACGTAACCGCCGGCGCGATCCTCGCCGACACCGACGGGCGCCTCCTGCACATCCACCACCGAGCACTGGACATGTGGCTTCTGCCCGGTGGCCATCTCGAACCGCAGGACACCTCGCTGCTGGGAGCTGCGCTGCGTGAACTCGCCGAGGAGACCGGCATCCCCGCCGACGCGGTCACCCCCGCAGACGGGCACCCCATTCACATCGACGTTCACCCCATCCCCGCCCGTACTCCCAGCAGATCGCTCGCTGGCGCTCCCGATCCGCTGGGTCCCCCGGACGCCAAGGGCGAGCCGGACCACCAGCACGTCGACTTCCGGTTCCTCTTCCGCACCACCGCCGACGTCCGCCAACTCCAGAGCGACGAGGTCACCGCCGCGACCTGGCGTGAGATCCACACCCTCAGGGACGCCACGCTGCGACAGCGCATCGCCGCAGCCCTTCGCTGACACCCGACCATCCGCCCTGCGCGCATCCCGCCCCGGACGCGCGCAGGGGCGGGCCCCCATCACCGTCACTCACGCACGCTGCACGTGCCTAACGTCCCTGAACGACACGCAACCCCTCAAAAACTCGCCGAACTCGGCGCCATCGGCCACGGCCCCGCCGGACCCGGGGTGGCAGACCGGCTCTGCGATCAGATCCGCATCTGGGGAGGCGACCGGAAAGCCCGCCCGGTCATCAACGTCCACCCGGCCGGCACACCGGACGAGCGTCTCCCCAACGGTCTCATCATCGACAAACCACACAGCCGGATGACCCTCACCTGGTAAGCCGGCTAACCGGCCCCGTTCCTTCAGAGATGACCGGCGAAAACGCGATCAAGGTCTATGCCCGATATGGCATCAACCTCAACGCGATCCCGGAGCTTCGTTTCCCCGAACGCACCTGATCCTCCGCTGGAGGGTGGCAGGGCTATCAGGCGCAGACGTCCTAACCGATCTCCATGGTGCGCTGGTCGTCCCGCTTCCATGCCCGTTGGAAGTCCGGGAGCCGCACCTTCCCCGAGCCCACGGCCGACGGCGAAATGGTAGCGGTCTCCTCGAACGGCACGGCGGTGGTCCGGGCGATCCCCCTCTTAACCGCCCGGACCGGGACCAATCTCGGACCGCCAACGCCAACAGGGCAAACAATTTTCTGATAATCAGGGTTATCGGTTGACTCAGAGTCTTTTCTGACCTTTTGGCTCGTATGCTGGCCGGGGTCCGGCGCCCGGTGGTGACGACCTGGCGGCGCCGTCACAAGGACTTCCCGCAGCCGGCCGTCAGCCAGGCCGGCGGTCCGCTGTTCGACGCGCGGGCGGTCGTCGCCTGGCTCGTCGGCTCCGGCCGCGCCGAGCAACGGCAGATCGAACCGGATCTGCGGCTCACGGCTACCCGCCGGACGCCGAGAAGACCGCGATCGAGCTGGTCCTCGCGCAGATGGAAACCTTCGCCGAGGACTGGTCACCCGTCACCGACCGTTGACCGTTGACCAAGTCGGCTTCGTCGTCCGGCTCGACGGCAATCGAGGTACCCGTATGAAGGTCGCGCTATCCGGCTCCACAGCAATCGAGGTACCCGTATGAAGGTCGCGCTGCTCGCCCCGGTGGCGTGGCGTACCCCGCCACGGCACTACGGCCCGTGGGAGCAGATCACCAGCCTGCTCGCGGAGGGGCTGGTCGCGTGCGGCGTCGACGTCACCCTGTTCGCGACGCTGGACTCGCTGACGGCCGGCACACTGGACGGGGTGTGCCCGCACGGCTACGCAGAGGACCCGACGCTCGACGGCCGGGTATGGGAGGCGCTTCACGTCGCGCACGCCCTGACCCGGTCGGGCGAGTTCGACCTGGTGCACAACCATCTCGACTGGCTGCCGCTGGCGTTCGCGGCGCACGCCCGCGCGCCGATGGTCACAACCGTCCACGGCTTCTCGGACCCCCGGATCGTCCCGGCGTACAGGCGGGCGGGGTCGGCGTACGTGTCCATCTCCGACGCCGACCGCAGCCCGGACCTGGACTACGTCGCCACGGTCCACCACGGCATCGACCTGGATGCCCTACCGTTTTCGGCCGCCGGTGGAGAGGACCTGGTCGTCCTCGGCCGGGTCCATCCGGACAAGGGCACCGCGGTCGCGATCGACATCGCCCGCCGCGCCGGCCGGCGTCTGCTGATCTGCGGCATCGTCCAGGACGAACGTTACTTCGCCGAGGAGGTGCAGCCGTACGTCGACGACGACTGGGTCCGCTACCTCGGCTCGGTGGGACCGCGCCGGCGCGCCGAGGTGCTCGGCTCGGCGGCGGCCCTGGTGCACCCCGTCGCGTTCGACGAGCCGTTCGGGCTTGCGGTGGTCGAGGCGATGGCCTGCGGGACACCCGTCGTGGCATACCCGCGGGGGGCCATGCCGGAGGTCGTCGACGAAGGGGTGACCGGGTTCCTGGTCGACGGGCCGGCGGCAGCCGCGGAGGCGGTCGACTTGGCCGCCGGCCTGGACCGCGCCGGCTGTCGCGCGGTTGCGCAGCGACGGTTCTCCGCGGCCCGCATGGTCGCCGACTACCTCGCCGTGTACCGACGGCTGCTCGGCTCCGGCTGACCCGGCCGGCCCGGCCGGCCGCTCACGACCGCGCCGCCGGGGAACATGGTCATGCAGGACGGGTCATGCAGGACGGGTCATCCGGGCGAGCAGCGGCCCGACCGGGAGGCTGGCCACCCCGACACGGGCGTCGCCGATCCCGTAGGGCAACCACAGGCGGCCGTCGTGGACCAGCCCGCCGCAGGAGTAGACGACGTTGGGGACGTAGCCGTCGGCCTCGGGTCTGCGTGGGGTGAGCAGCGGCTCCGGCAGCGTCGCCAGTACGGTGCTCGGATCGTCGAGGTCGAGCAGGATCGCCCCGATGGTGTAGGTGCGCATCGGTCCGACACCGTGGGTGAGCGTCAGCCAACCCGCCGGTGTCTCAATGGGCGACCCGCAGTTGCCCACCTGCAGGAGCTCGAAGGACGCCCGGGGCGAGTGGATCCGACGGCCCGGCTCCCACGCCTGGCCGTCGTCGGAGGTTGCCACGCTGGTGGTCTCGCCGTCGGAGCGGCACAGCGCGAGGTGCCGGCCTGCGACAAGCCGGGGGAACAGCGCCATGCCCTTGTTCCGTGCGGCTGTCCCGGTGAGCGGCGAGGCGGTGAAGACCCGCAGGTCGGGGCTGGTCAGCAGCCGCGGGGTGATGTGCTGGCCGTCATAGGCGGTGTAGGTCGCCCGGTAGTCGGCGGTCCCGTCCGGCGCGACGAAACGAACGAACCGGGCGTCCTCCATGCCGTTGCTCTCCGCAGCCACGGCCGGCCACAGCACCCGCTGCGCCACGGCGCTGGCCGGCGGGAACTCGACCCGCTGAAGCAGACCGGCCACGGCCCGGATCCCGGCCATGATCCCGGGTGCCTGGGGGCGGCGGAGCAGGTCGGCGGGCACCCGGGCGAAGGCCTCCTCAAGGCCGGCGCCGGTTGGGGCGACATCGAGCCCGTCGAGCCCGTCGAGAACGGCTCGGGTGACCTCGTCGTCGAGCCCGTGTTCGGCGAGCACGGTCTGCAGCCGCATGGGATCCCACTCGGCCGGTGCGGTCAGCCCGGTGGTGAGCGGACCGGTTCGCGGGTCCAGCCGCACCGCCGGGCCGGGACCGATCACGCCGACAGTGAAGCCGATCGAGGACAGGTGACCTTCGCCGACAGCGCGCAGGCTCAGCACGACCCGCAGCGCCCCCGGCGGGAGCTCCGACTGGTCTGGATGCGGCACCGCCGAGGGGTTGGTGACAGCGGCGCCCTCCACTGCGTACTCGGCGGTGAAGCACGCACCGAGCAACAGGGTGCGCGCCGACGATAGCTGCGCCGGCGCCCGCACCCGCGACGCCACGACGCCAGCGTGTCGCACCAGGATGCCCCGGTAGTCGTGGTGACGTGGGGTGAAGTGCCGCAGCAGGCCGGCGACGAGACCCTCGACCTCGTCCTCTGGCAGGGCGAGTACCCGGTCGACGATGCCGGCGGCTCGGGAGTGCACTTCGCCCCCCTCCTCGCCGGGGAGGAACAGCTTCGCGATGACTCGACCGGGATCCGCGGACAGCGCCAGTGGATGCCGGGTGACCAGGTCGATCTCCGGATCGATCTCCGGATCGATCTCCAGGCTCGGGGTCCCCGGTTCGCTCCGTCGGTCGCTCGCTTCACGACCGTGCTCGGCCCTCGGACCACTGCGCTCGCGCCCTTGCCCGCTCACGGTGCCGCGACCAGTCGGCGGGCATGCTGGGCCGTCGACAGCCACGCGAGGGTGGACTCCGCTCCCTGGTTGGTGTTGCGGCCATCCCGCTCGAGGCCGTCGCAGCCCCCGCCGGTGGCGGTGTCGAGCAGTGGCGTGGCGCTGTCGTTGTCGCCGAGGAACCACGCCTCGGCACGGCGAAGCCCGGTCAGCCACCGCGGCTCACCGGTGAGGTCGTATGCCCGGGCACAGGCGTCGGCGAGAGCCGCGGCCTCGATGGGTTGCTGGTCGAAGCGGGGCCGGCTGCCATCCCCGGGTCGGCTGCCGCCGACGGGGGTCAGCGACAGCCGGCCGGCACGGGTCTCCACGGCGAGCAACCACGCGAGCAGCCGTAGGCCTTCGGCGCCGACGGCCTCGTCCGGCAGGCAGGTGCCGGCGAGGATGAGCGCCTCCGGCACGGCCGCGTTCGCGTACCGCAACGCCGGCTCCGGCCAGGGCCACGTCGGGTCGGCGCCGCGCGGACCGATCGCGGTGACGGCGGCGGCGAGCAGGGCTCGGGCGGCATCGTCGTCGGGGTGGGCGAGCAGCACCTCCCCGGCTCCGAGCGCGGCGAACGTCATCGCCCTCGGCCATGGCGAACGGCGGCGGGCGCTGACCCGGAACCGGGCCAGCGCTGTCAGCCGCAGCCGACTGGTGGGTGCGCGCGCCGCAACGGTGCCCAGCCCCCACAGCGCCCGCCCCCACCAGTCACCGAGACCGGGTTCGTCCCGCCACCGCCCGTCGCTGCCGCGGCGGTTACGCACGGCTCCGTCCGCAGCCTGCGCCGCGACGACGAAGGCGAGGTAGCGCTCAAGGAGCCGGACCAGCTCAGGTGCCGGATCCGGCTCGCGGGCAAGGACGACGAGCCCGCGGGCGACGTCGTCGACGCAGTACCCGTGCTCCCGGCGCGGGACGGCTCCCAAGGCGTGTTCGAACAGTCCGACGTCGTCGCTGAGCCGAAGGAGGTGAGCGAACGACACGATGACGGTCACCGGGTCGCCGCCACCGGCCTGCTGGTCGTCCTGTCCCCCGCTCGGGCAACCAGCTCGGCAGCCAGCCGCTGGTAACGGCGGGCGACCGCGGGCCACAACAGTTCCGGAGCGCGCGCGGCGGTGGCGCGGGCCAGCCCGCCGGCGACACCGTCGTCGGTGACGATGCTGCGCACCGCCGCCGCGATCGCCGCGGAGTCGCCGTGCGGCACCAGAATCCCGGTACCGTCACCGAGAAGCTCCACCGCATGCGGGAAGCGGGTGGCGACGATCGGCTTGAGCGCCGCGACCGCTTCGATGAGGACGCCGGACGTCACCTGATCGCGGGAGTCGTAGGGCAGCAGCACGACGTCGGCCCCACGCACCAGCTCACCCAGTGCCACCGCGTCGAGGTAGCGGCCGTCGAAGGCGACCGACCCGGACACGCCGAGCCGGCGGGCCAGCGCGACCAGACTGTCACGATATGCCTCCCCCTCCCGTGCCAGCACCTTGGGATGGGTCTCGCCGGCCACGAGGTAGCGCGGGACGGGCTCGAGGTCGGTCAGGGCAGCCACCGCGGCGATGCCCCACTCGATGCCCTTGCCGGGCCCGATCAGCCCCCAGGTGAGGACGGTCGGCCGACCGACCCGCGCCGGGACGGCTGTCCGGTTGTCGGCCGCACCGTGCGGGATGACCGACACGCGGTGTGCGTCGACCTGGTATCCGGCTACGAGCCGGACCCGCGCGGTCTCGGTCATCACGACCACCGCGTCCGCGGCAGCGGCCACCGCTTCCAGGACGTGGCGCTGGTGGCCGGTCGGATGC
Source organism: Frankia sp. Cppng1_Ct_nod (assembly GCF_920656135.1). Taxonomy (NCBI): domain Bacteria; kingdom Bacillati; phylum Actinomycetota; class Actinomycetes; order Frankiales; family Frankiaceae; genus Frankia; species Frankia sp. Cppng1_Ct_nod. Next base: position 53,851 of record NZ_CAKKTK010000027.1, read on the forward strand.
ACGAGGACGGTGTGCACGACGACGACCGTCGGCCCGGCGAGGTGGTGCAGCACCTCCAGCACCTCGTCGCCGTCCCGGCCGCCGTAGATGCCGTACTCGTGCTGCACCACGGCCACGTCGAAGCTGTTCAGCAGCCGGGCGGCCAGTTGCGGGCCGCCCCGTGTCCCGGCCACGAGGTCCCCGACCACCTCGGTCGGGGCCCGCCGTGGCCGGGCCGGCCCGGCGGAGGAGTCCAACAGACGCACCACCCCACCGACCGCCCCGGAGCCCAGGTGGGCCAGTTGTTCCCGTAGGGCTGCCGTGAACGTGGCGAGCCCGCACTGGGTCGGCGGATAGGTACTCAGGAAGCCGTAGCTGAGGGGCACAGGGGGCACCTTCCGGTCCGGTCGGCACCGACGGGGAGCGCCGGCAGGCACGCGAACGTCGAACTCGCCCGGATCAGCAGCGTGCCTGCCGACGTGACGAAGAAGGACCAGGAAGGCTGGAGCGACAGGCGCTCAGAAACCCATGCCGCCCATGCCTCCCATACCCGCCATCCCTCCCGGATCGCCGCCCGCCGTTGCGGTCCGATGTTCGGGCTTGTCGGCGATGACGGCCTCGAC
>NZ_CAKKTK010000028.1:0-52298 GCF_920656135.1 Frankia sp. Cppng1_Ct_nod
TCATGCGTCAGCTCGAACGGTGCAAGTCCGTCCTCCCCGAATCCTGGCTGATCGTCGGCCATTATTACGATGTCGAATCCGGGCGGAAGGAACTCGACGCGCGCGGGCACGGAGCGGACGTAGCCCGGTTCGATATCCCGATCGCCCGCGACGGCGGGATCGACGACCTGCTCGCCGAAGCCGCGCATCCGAACCGGCGATTCGACGTGGTGATCTGCGAGTCCATGTCCCGGATCGCCCGGCGGATGTATGAGAATCTCTCCATCGAGCGGGCGCTCGAACGTGCCGGGGTTCCGCTGTTTGCCTGGAACGAACCGATCAAGATCGACGGCCCGCGGGCCTCGCAGATCCTCCAGCGGCGGATCAATCAGTCCGTCGCCGAGTACGAGGTGTGGAACACCCTGGAGAGCTCGTGGGGCGGGCTGTGCATCCACGTCCGCGAGGGGTGGAACATCGGTAAACCGCCGTATGGATACCGGGCCAAGAACTACCGGCATCCCAACTCGGCCAAGGCGGACCGTGGGATGACCAAAACTCGACTCGAACCCGACGGGACACGCGGGGAGACCGTCACCCAGATCGCGCACTGGCGCTACCACGAGAATCTCGGTTACGGCACCATCGCCGACCGGCTCAACGCCGACCCCGAGCGCCACCCTCCGCCTGAACCGGTCGGCGGGCGGTACCGGGCGCGGGGCGCCTGGTCGAAGTCCACCGTGGCCGACCTGCTGCGCAACCCCAAATACACCGGCTACCAGGTGTTCAACCGGCGTGCCAGCCGTTCTGGAAGTGGCAAGGTCAACGGTCCGGAGAAGTGGGTGTGGTCACCCGAACCCGTTCACGAGCCGCTGATCCCAAGGTGGATGTTCGACGAGGTGAACGCCCGTCGGCAGGCTCACCGCGGCTCCCGCGACGGCAACGAGCCCAACACCCACCCGGCCACCCTGCGCACCTATGTGTTCCGGGAGATGACGCTGTGTGCGTGTGGACGGCGGATGTGGGGTGAGTACCGGCGGCCCGGCAACATCGTCTACTACACATGCTGGCCCCGGGCGAACAACCGGGGGAGGGAGGACAAACTTGTCGGACACCCCAAAACCGTCCGTATCCGCGAGGACGTCCTGCTCGATGCCGTCGCCGCCTTCTATGCCGAGCGGGTCTTCGGCCCCGACCGCATGGCACTGCTGGCGGCCGAACTTGCCACGGTCGACGACCGGGCCGCCCACGAACGCACCGCCGAACGTGACCGGCTCCGGCGAAAGATCGCCGATCTGACCCGGCGACAGGACAACCTTCTGCGCCAAGCCCAGACCGGCGACCCGGACGACCCGTTCACGCAAGGGCTCCGCCGCACCTACAACGATCTCGACGCCGAGCACCGCGCCGCAGTCGCCCTCCTCGCCGAGCTTGACGCGACTGACGAGTCCGACCCCGCACGACCCGGGCCCGACAGCCTCGCGCTTCTCGACGCCATGCCGCATCTGCGGCTCAACCTCGACCGCGCACCTGAACGGCTGCAGCGACGCCTCTACGAGATCACGCAGCTCACCGTCCACGTCCACCCCGACACGCAGGAGGTAGCCATCATGATCAAAATTCCGGTTGGCGAGTTCGGCCAGATCGCAAACCTCGCAGAGACGGTCGCCGACACCCCTGCGTACGGCACAACAGCTGCCGCGGCGACCCCGGTTTCCCGTGTAGATGCTGTATGTGCCCCCGGTGGGATTCGAACCCACACTGTCGGTGGTTTGAGCACCGTCTCTCTGCCGTTGGAGTACAGGGGCCTGTCGTCCGAGTTCGTAGGTATTGGTGTTGAAGGTGCTACCGGACCGGTCGATGTGCAGGTAGTGCTTCCTCCCCGACTCTAGCCGGGTAAGGTGCGGATCGACCGCCCACCCCCGTCCCGCGGTGGGTCGACACTGTGATCCTAGCCCTGCGAGCCCAGGAGTCCGACTCGATGAGCCAGCCATCCTCGACCCCCCGCCGGGTGCTGATCGCCGAGGACGAGGCGCTGATCCGTCTCGATCTCCGGGAGATGCTGCAGGAGGAGGGCTACGAGGTGGTCGGCGAGGCCGGCGATGGCGAGATGGCTGTCAGCCTTGCCTCCAAACTCCGTCCCGACCTGGTCATCCTCGATGTCAAGATGCCCCGGATGGACGGGATCGAGGCCGGTGCGCACATCGCCAAGGAGCGCATCGCGCCGGTCGTGATCCTGACGGCCTTCAGCCAGCGGGAGCTTGTGGAGCGGGCTCGTGAGGCCGGGGCGATGGCCTATGTCGTCAAGCCGTTCCAGAAGAAGGACCTGCTGCCGACGATCGAGATGGCCATGAGCCGTTTCACCGAGATCGTGAGCCTGGAAGCCGAGGTCGAGGACCTACAGGGCCGCCTCGAGGCAAGAAAGATCATTGAACGGGCGAAGGGTGTCCTGCAGACCGAGCACGGTATGACCGAGCCGGACGCCTTCCGCTGGATCCAGCGCACCTCGATGAACCAGCGGCGCACGATGCGAGCGGTGGCCGAGACGGTGCTGTCCGGCGAGGCACTACCGGGAACGTGACCGGGCGGATCCGGCCTCGCCGGCCGTCGCGTTCCCGGATCCAGCCTTTCCCGCTGCCACGTCTGCGGATCCTGTTGCGGACGCGGCGGGTCCAGGTTCTTCTTGCCTGCGCGGTGGCGCTGGTCGTGGCGGCCGTGGCGGTCCTTACGGCGGTGTCGCGCGCGGGTTCGCCGGACGGCGGTCCGTCCGGATCGCAGACCCGGACGGCCACCATCGGGCTGATGGCTCCGATGTCGGGGGATCTCGCGTCGGTGGGCACGGCCGTGCGCAACGCGGTCCGGCTCGCGGTGGACGAGGCGAACGCCGACGGAGCAAGCCCCGGCTGGAAGATCCGGGTGAGCGTCCAGGACGACTTGTCCCGGCCGGACGGAGGCGCCCAGGCGGCGGGTGAACTCGCCGCCGACGACACGGTGATCGGCGTTGTCGGCCCGTTGAGTTCCACGGTGGCGATGGTTGCCATGCCCACGCTGAGCGCTGCCGGGATAGCGGTGGTATCACCGTCCAACAGCCAGCCCGGGTTGACCGGCCTGGACACCGCACCCCCGCGTGCGCGTCCGTACCGCACCTACTTCCGGTTGAGTGGTACGGACGCGCTGCAGGCCCGGACCGGTGCCGAGTACGCCGTACGGACCATGGGCCGCAGTCGGATCGCGGTGGTGGACGGCGGCCCCGACTTCGGAGTCTCGCTCGCGGAGCGGTTCGCGTCGGACGCCCGCGATCTCGGTGCCACCGTCACCGGCATCCACAAGGTGCACGGCAGCACGGACGACCCGGCCGAGCTGGATGCGGTGGCCGGGCAGCTGCGGGATGAGATTCCGGATCTGGTCTACGTGGCAACGGGTTACGCCTTTGCCGCGAAACTGCGCAACGAGTTGGACGCGCACGGCCCGTCGGTGTCCGTTCTCGGTTCTGACGGGCTGTTCGACCCCCGTTATCCCCGGCGGACGCAGAGCGCATCCGAGGGTGACGTGGTCACGGACCTCGGTGCGCCGCTGTCGGAACTGCCGCAGGCCGGGTCGTTCGCGGCGGCCTACCTTCAGCGTTGGGGCGGTGACGTCACCAACCATGACACCAACCGCGACGGCAGCGGTCACGGCAGTGGCGGTGACCGGACAGCGACATCGGCGGCGACACACGGCAAGGTGCCCCGGGCGAGTGACAGGCCGAATCCTGCGGCGTCCCCGTTCCCGTCCCCGTCCCCGTCGCCGGACGTCGACGCGATCCCGCCGGTCGCCGCCTACGCCTACGATGCGACGCGGACGCTGCTGCGTGCCGCGGGCGGCGTCCTTCCCGGCCGCGGCCAGGTGGATGCGGCGACGAGGGCCGCGATCGTCACCGCTGTCGGGGAGGGCCGTTTCCCCGGGGTGACCGGTGAAGTCGGTTTCGACGTGTGGGGCGACGCCGTGGCGCCGGTGGTGACCGTCTACGCCGTTCGCGTCCAGCTGTTCGTGCCTGTCGGGGTGTATCGGCCGTAGAGCCGGGTCGGACCGCGTCGATCTGCAAACTGTGACGACACGGGCACTTCATGCTTCCGACTACTTGCCGTAGCGGATAGGTTGCCGACAGTCCGGTAAACGAGCCGGGCAGGGCAGGCACGGCAGGTGGAAACGGCGGCTCCGGCTCACCCGGGCACAACGCACCGCGGCAGTGCCGCGGTGCGGCGGTACCGGCCGTGGCCGGTCGGACGACCTTCCTGGTGGGGGCAGCGGACGCCGTCCGCGCCATGCCCTGCGGGAACTGTCCGGGATGCCCTACCGGAACGGGTGAAGGGAAAAGGCATGGCCAGGCGAACAACGACGGGTCTCGCCGTCGGACTGCTCGCGGTTACGCTGACCGCCGGCGGATGCGGGGGAGGGTCCTCCGGCAGCGGGCACAAGGAATACCTCATCGGGTTCCAGGGCCCGCTGTCCGGGGAGAACCAGCAGCTCGGCATCAACGCGATCGACGGCGTCCGAACGGCGGTCGACGTCGCCAACAGCAGCGGTCAGCTTCCGTTCACCCTCCGCCTGGTCGAGGCGGACGATCAGGGTACGCCGGAACAGGGTCCAACGGCCGCCCAGAAGCTGATCGATAATCCGGACGTCATCGGTGTCGTCGGCCCGGTCTTCTCCGGCGCCACCAAGGCGAGTGAACCGCTCTACACCCAGGCGAAGCTGTTGTCCGTCAGCCCGTCCGCGACAAACCCACAGCTCACCGCGCTCGGCTTCGGGACCTTCTTCCGAGTGATCGCCCCCGACACCGTGCAGGGTGCCGCTGCCGCCAACTACGCCGCAAAGGCACTCAAGGCCAAGAAGATCTTCTCCCTCGACGACAAGAGCGAATACGGAACGGGCCTTTCCGAGGTCTTCGAGAAGGAGCTTCGGGCCGAAGGGGTGAACGTCGTGCACGACGGCATCAACCCCACCAAGGACTACACGTCCGAAGCCACGAAGATTATATCGGAGAAGCCGGACGTGCTGTTCTACTCCGGTTATTATGCGGAGTTCGCGCTGCTGACCAAGGCGTTGAAGGCAAAGGGATTCACCGGCGCGGTCATGAGCGGCGACGGAGCCAACGACGACCAGTTCATCGCGCAGGCGGGCGCCACCACGGCCGAGGGCGCGTACCTGACCTGCCCGTGCGGTGACGCGAACAGTGACCCGAAGGCGGCCGGGTTCGTCGCGGACTTCAAACGGTCCAACAACGGCGCGAATCCGGGCACCTACTCGGGTGAGGCCTACGACGCCACGAACGCGATCATCTCGGTGCTGCGCAAGCTCGGGCCGAACGCCACCCGTGATGCGGTGGTCCAGGCGTTCGGGGCCGTCGACATCACCGGGGTGACCAAGCAGATCCGCTTCCAGCCCGACGGCGAGGTCACGGGCTCGACCGTGTACGTCTACCAGGTTCGGGGCGGCCGGCGAGAGGTGCTCGGAACCACCACGGAACTGATCAAGCCGTAGCTCGGGCCGGGCACGCCGGGCCTGCCTGGGCGTGCCCGGCGTGGCCGTGGGCCACAGGCACACCGGTACGGCGATCGGCGATCGGGGATCGGTCTCAATGGGCTTCGCGCACGAGTTCTGGCAGCTGACGGTCGACGGGGCGACCATCGGCTCCCTCTACGCGGTCATAGCGCTCGGTTACACCCTGGTGTACGGGGTTCTCACACTCATCAACTTCGCCCATAGCGAGGTCTTCATGCTCGGCGCGTTCGGTGGTCTTTTCGCCGCGCGGGCGCTGGTGTCCGGTGGCCCGACGCCGTCGGGGCCCGCGTCGGTCGCCCTGGTGGCGGTGGGCCTCGGTGTCGGCGCGGCATCCGGAGGGCTCGCCGCATTCGCCCTCGAACGCGGCGCCTACCGTCCGCTGCGCCGACGTGGCGCACCCCGCCTCGCCTACCTCATCAGCGCCATCGGCGCCTCCCTGTTCGCCTACAACCTGGCCGGCAAGGAGTTCGGCCGCCAGAGTGTGCCCGTTCCCGACCTGTTCACCAACGGGACCGTGATCGGGGTTCTGGGCGCCGAGATCTCCACCCAGGCACTCGTCATCTTCGGGGTGGCGGCAGTGATGCTCGTACTGGTCGACCGGGTGGTCACCGTGACCCGGCTGGGCCAGGCGATCCGCGCGGTCGCGCAGGACGCCGACACCGCGAGTCTGATGGGGGTCGACGTGGAGCGGGTGATCGTAGCCACCTTCGTGATCGGGGGTCTGCTCGCAGGCGCCGGCGGCTTCCTGTATGCGATGACGTTCAACGCCTCGTACACGATGGGATTCGTCCCCGGTATCAAGGCGTTCACCGCCGCGGTGCTCGGCGGTATCGGCAACGTCCGTGGCGCGGTCGTCGGCGGACTGCTCCTCGGCCTTGTCGAAAGCTACGGAGGTTACGTCTTCCAGGCGTCCTACAAAGATGTGATCGCCTTCCTCGTACTCGTCGGAGTTCTGCTGGTCAGACCGTCCGGGTTGATGGGCGTACGGCAGCTGAGAGCCGCATGAACACCGGCGATGCGGACACCTTGGACGTGAACGCCGACGGCGCGAGGACCGACGGCGGCAGGACCGACGGCGCGAGGACCGACGGCGGCAGGCCGAGCCGTGGCCGGACGCGCGAACTCGCGCTGTTGCTGGGCGCCGGTGCACTGCTCGCCGTCGTCACCGGACCGTCCGCAGACGCGGGGCATCCCTTCGCCGGTCTACAGGGATCGCTGTTCGCCCCACGCATCCTTGCGTTCTGGGGTCTCGCGGCCGGGGCCTGGGTGGTCATCGGATGCGCCAGGCGGCTGCGCACCGGTGGCGGCACCGGTGGCGGCACCGGTGGCCGGCTCGCCGAGCTGTCCGCGCGGGTCGCGGGTATCGCCAGCACCGACCGGGCAAGGGCCGCGACGACCGCCGGCCTGCTGGGCCTTGCCCTGGTAGTGCCGCTGGGGTTGTCGACGGCGGCGACGCAGTCCCTGGTCAGCGATATCGGGATCTACGCGCTGCTCGCGCTGGGCCTGAACGTCGTGGTCGGTTACGCCGGCCTGCTGGACCTCGGCTTCATCGCGTTCTTCGCGATCGGCGCCTACACCACGGCCTACTTCACCTCCCAGTCGGCCATGCCCTGGCACTCGCCGGTCGTCCTCAACCCGTTCGTGGTGTTCCCGATCGCGGTGGTCGCGGCGATGACCGCGGGGGTGGCTCTCGGCGGGCCCACGCTGCGCCTGCGCGGCGACTACCTGGCCATCGTGACACTCGGGTTCGGCGAGATCGTGCAGCTCCTCGCGAACAACTCCGACGGCGTGACGAATGGTTCACGTGGGGTGTTCGGTGTGCCGCCGCTGTCCTTCCACGTCGCGCGGGTCCACTACGCCTGGGGCCTGCGTCCCCTGCCCTACTACTATCTGCTGCTGGCCATCATCATCGGGGTGATGGCCGTCTTCGGCCGGCTGGAACGGTCCCACATCGGTCGGGCATGGGCCGCGATCCGCGAGGACGAGTTCGCCGCCGAGGCCTGCGGGGTCGCGACGGTACGCATGAAACTGCTGGCATTCTCCATCGGCGCGTCCGTCTCGGGTTTCGCCGGCGTGCTCTTCGCCACCAAGCAGTTCTTCAATCCCCAGACGTTCAGCCTGCAGGCGTCGATCCTGGTGCTCACCATTGTGATCTTCGGTGGGATGGGTTCCCGGCTCGGGGTGGTACTCGGCGCGGCGGTTCTTCAGGGCCTGGCGTTCATCCTGCGTGACATCGTCCCCCCGGCCGACCGGTACATCTACTTCGGGGCTGTCGTGGTCATCATGATGACCTACCGGCCGCAGGGTCTGCTCCCGCCCCGGCGCCGTGAGCGGGTAGGGGTGTCCGCGTCCGACGACGCCGGTGCCGCGGGTGTCGGTGGCATCGCGGGTGTCGGTGGTGTCGGCGGTGTCGGCGGCCGGTTCCCCGTCGGGGGGCAGACCGGATGAGCCGGACGAGCGAGAGGAGCGGTACCGCGCATGATGGCCCCGGGCCCGTCCTCGACGTACACGGCCTCGTCCTGCGCTTCGGCGGGATCACGAGCCTGGACGGGGTGTCACTGCGTCAGCAACGGGGTGAGATCCTCGCGGTGATCGGGCCGAACGGCGCGGGCAAGACGTCCCTGTTCAACTGTCTCACCGGCGTCTGCCGCCCGCAGGTCGGCAGCGTGACGCTGTGGGGCCGTGACGGCCGGCGGACCGACCTGCTCGGCCGTCGCCCACATGTGATCAGCCGGCTCGGGGTGGCCCGGACGTTCCAGCACATCCGGTTGTTCCCCGGGTTGAGCGCGCTGGCGAACGTTCAGATCGGTGTGGAGGCGCGGGCCCGCCCGGGGGTACGGCGGGTTCCGGAGACACTGCGGGTTCCGGAGACACTGCGGGTGATGCTGGCCACGCCCGGGACCCGACAGCAGGACGCCGAGAACGCCCGGCGGTCGATGGAACTGCTCTCCCTCGTGGGTCTGGCCCACCGTGCGCACGTCCCGGCCGCGGCGCTCGCGTACGGTGAGCAACGCCGCCTGGAGATCGCGCGGGCCCTGGGCACGGATCCCTGCCTGCTGCTGGTGGACGAGCCGGCCGCCGGCGCCAACACCGTGGAGAAGGCGGAGATGGCAGGGCTGCTGCGTCGCGTCGCGGCGGACGGGATCTCCATCCTGCTGATCGAACATGACATGGGCCTGGTGATGACGGTCGCATCATCGGTGGTCGTGCTCAACTTCGGGCGGGTCATCGCCGGCGGTCCGCCGGCGCAGGTCCAGCAGGACCCGGCCGTACTCGAGGCCTACCTCGGAACCTGCGCGGCGAGTCCCGTCCCCGACGGGGACGGACCCGGCTGATGGTTCTCGAACTCGTCGACGTCGAGGTCCGGTACGCCTCGGTGACCGCGCTGCGGGGGGTGAGCCTGCGGGTCGGCGCCGGTGAGGTGGTGACTCTGCTGGGGGCGAACGGTGCGGGGAAGACCACGACGTTGCGCACGATCTCGGGGTTGCTGCGGCCGGTGTCGGGTGAGATCCGGATGGACGGGGAGAGCCTGGCGGGACTGCCCGCGCACGAGATCGTCGCGCGTGGGATCAGTCATGTTCCCGAAGGCCGGCGGGTGTTCCCGGCCATGTCGGTCCGGGAGAACCTGCTGATGGGAGCCTATCGGGACCGCCGCAACGCGCGGACCGGCATGGACACGGTGTTCGCCATGTTCCCGCGGCTCGCCGAGCGTCACGGGCAGGCGGCCGGGACGTTGTCCGGCGGTGAACAGCAGATGCTGGCAATCGGCCGGGCCCTGCTGGCACGGCCGCGGGTGCTGCTGTTGGACGAGCCGTCCATGGGGCTTGCGCCCCTGGTCGTGGCCAGGATCTTCGAAGCGATCACGGAGATCAACCGTGCCGGTGCGTCGGTGCTGCTGGTGGAGCAGAACGCCCACCAGGCGTTGACGGTTGCCGGTCGCGGCTATGTGCTGGAGACCGGCCGGATGGTACTGGCCGGTCCATCGGGTGTTCTTCGTGCGGATGACCGGGTCCGGCAGGCGTATCTGGGGGAGAACGTCGTCTGAACGGCCCTGTCGTCACGGCCCTGTCGTCAAAATGGCCCTGTCGCGGACGGAAATGACGCGGCGACCAGACGGCGAAAGCTACGGATGAATACAGTGAATCCCGGGACGGTCTTTGGTGCCGTCCGCACCTTCCCCGTGTCCAGACGTTTTCTACTCGTCCGTCCCAGGTCCCACCGGTAAGAACGCTAGGCCGTAACCGCTGGTCGCGTCAATTCGCCGGGCGGAGGACATCCGCCTGTTGTCTGCATAATTTCTTCCGCGAGCGGCAGCTGATACCAATTGTCGGCGTTACCGGCCACGGTGAGTGACGCGGCACCGGGGCGGCCCGCGGGCACCGGGGCGGCCCGCGGGCACCGGGGCGGCCCGCGGCGGGCTGCCTTGGCCGGCCCCGGACGGTGCACAAATAGACTCGTGGTCGTGTCCGCCACAACCGCCGCTCCCGGCAACCCGGCACCCGGTCGTTCCGCACGTTCAACCGGCGGCAAGGCACCGGCCCCAGCCCACGGACCCGCCGCCCGGCCGGCCGCTGCCGGCGGCGGTGAGCCGCGGCTGCTGCTCCTCGACGGCCACTCCCTGGCCTATCGGGCGTTCTTCGCGCTCCCGGTCGAGAACTTCTCCACGACGACCGGACAGCCGACCAACGCGGTCTACGGTTTCACGTCGATGTTGATCAATGTGCTGCGCGATGAGCGCCCCACCCACGTCGCGGTGGCGTGGGATCTGCCGACGCCCACCTTCCGGCACGCCCAGTACGCCGAGTACAAGGCGGGACGCGCCGAGACGCCCGCGGACTTCGTCGGGCAGGTCAGCCTCATCCACCAGGTGTGCGACTCGCTCGCGGTGCCCGGGGTCAGCGCCGAGGGCTACGAGGCCGACGACGTCATCGCGACGCTTGCCACCCAGGGCGCGGCCGTGGGCATGCAGGTGCTGGTCGTCACCGGTGACCGGGACGCGTTGCAGCTCGTCAACGACCAGGTGACGGTGTTGATGACCCGGCGTGGGATCAGTGACATGACCCGGTTCACGCCGGCGGAGGTCGAGGCGAAATACGGTCTCACCCCCGTGCAGTACCCGGACTTCGCGGCGCTGCGCGGCGACCCGTCGGACAACCTGCCGTCGGTGCCGGGGGTGGGGGAGAAGACCGCCACCAAGTGGATCCAGCAGTTCGGGTCGTTGGCCGACCTCGTAGACCGGGCGGACGAGGTCGGTGGCAAGACCGGCGTATCGTTGCGTGCCCACCTGGCCAGCGTGATCCGTAACCGGGCACTGACCGAACTCGCCCGTGATGTGCCCCTAGACGTCGGCCCCGATGACCTCAGGCTGCATCCGTGGGACCGTGAGGCCGTCCACCAGCTTTTCGACACCCTTCAGTTCCGGACGCTGCGGGAGCGGCTGTACGTGGCGCTGGCCACGGTCGAACCCGAGGCCGACGAGGGCTTCGAGGTGACCACGCAGGTGCTGGGGCCCGGCGAGGTGCCCGAGTGGCTGACCGAACACGCCCGCACCGGCGAACGCACCGGCGTTCACCTCCGAGGCACCTGGGGCCGGGGCACCGGCACCGTCACCGCGCTCGCGCTTGCCACCGCCGACGGTGCCGGCGCGTGGATCGACCCGACCGGGCTCACCGCCGACGACGAGAAGGCGTTGGCCGCGTGGTTCGCCGACCCGGCCCAGCCGAAGGCCGCCCATGATGTCAAGGGCCCGATGCTGGCGCTGGCCGCCCGCGGTCTCTCGCTCGCCGGGGTCACCAGCGACACCGCGCTCGCCGCATATCTGGCGCTGCCCGGGCAGCGCACCTTCGACCTGGCCGATCTCGTCCTGCGCTACCTGCGGCGCGACCTGCGGGCGGAGACGTCCGAGTCCGGGCAGCTGACCATCGACGGATCGGACGAGGCGGACGCGGCCAGCGCCGATGTCGTGCGGGCCCGTGCCTGCCTCGAACTCGCCGACGCACTCGACGCCGACCTGGTCCACCGCAGTGCCACCGCGCTCCTGCACAACGTCGAACTTCCGCTGGTCACCGTGCTGGCCGGGATGGAGCGGGCGGGCATCGCGGCGGATACCGATCATCTTCTTGAACTCCAGAAGCACCATGGCGCCGAGGTCACCGCGGTGGCCGCGCAGGCTCATGAGATCGTCGGGCGGCCGTTCAACCTCGGTTCACCCAAGCAGCTGCAGGCGATCCTGTTCGACGAGCTGGGGCTGCCGAAGACCAAGAAGATCAAAACCGGGTATACCACCGATGCGGACGCGCTGGCGTGGCTCGCCACCCAGACCGACCATCCGCTGCTGGCTGTGCTGCTGCGCCACCGCGACGTCGCGCGCCTGCGGACGGTGGTGGACTCCCTGATTCCGATGATCGACGATGCCGGCCGCATCCACACGACCTTCAACCAGATGATCGCGGCGACCGGTCGGTTGTCCTCGGCCGACCCGAACCTGCAGAACATCCCGGTGCGTACGGCCGAGGGCCGCCAGATCCGCCGGGCGTTCATCGTCGGCGCCGGCTTCGAGTCCCTGCTGACGGCGGACTACTCCCAGATCGAGATGCGCATCATGGCGCACCTGTCCGGCGACGAGGGCCTGATCGAGGCGTTCGCCTCGGGCGAGGACCTGCACACGTTCGTGGCTGCGCAGGCATTCGGTCTTGCGGTGGACGCGGTCGACCCGGAGCTGCGTAGGCGGATCAAGGCGATGTCCTACGGCCTTGCCTACGGTCTGTCCGCGTTCGGTCTCGCCGGTCAGCTCGGCATCCATCCGGAGGAGGCCCGCGCCCAGATGGAGGCTTACTTCGCCCGTTTCGGCGGGGTGCGCGAGTTCCTTCGGGGTGTGGTCGACCGGGCCCGTGGGGACGGTTACACCGAGACGATCCTCGGCCGCCGTCGCTACCTTCCAGATCTAACCAGTGACAACGCGCAACGCCGACAGATGGCCGAGCGGATGGCGCTCAACGCACCCATCCAGGGATCCGCGGCCGACATCATCAAGATCGCGATGCTCGGTGTCGACCGGACGCTGCGGGAGCGCCGGCTACGGTCGCGGCTGCTGCTACAGGTTCATGACGAGCTCGTCCTGGAGATCGCCCCGGGTGAACGCGCCGAGGTCGAGGCGCTGGTGCGGTCCGAGATGGGCACGGCCTACCAGATGTCGGTTCCCCTCGACGTCAGCGTGGGATCCGGCCCTACGTGGGATGACGCCGCGCACTGATCCGTCGGCCGGTCCGCGCCGACTCCCGGTGGCGGAAATCGTCGCCCTGTCGCGCCCTGTCACGTTGTGCAGTCAGATCATTCTGGCGTCATTCGTGCCGGAATGATCTGTGTCGTCATTGGTCGAGCCGCGGGGAATGCCCGTCATGGGTTACCGTGATGATACGGCCTCGTGTCCCGGTAGTAATTCGTATATCAACTGAATGTTCGGTCCGACTTGCTTTTGCGGCATCGAGTCGGCGGTTGATCGCTCTGGGTGGCAGGGTCGGGGTATTGACCACGTAGAACCGCTGTCCGACCGGATGCGGCTGTCCTACGGAGGGCTATCGTGCGGCTGCGAGTAGTGGGTTAGCGGTTGGACTTCGAGGTGAATCTTTTTCGGGGTGGTTTCCTTTCCGTGATCGAGTGTTTCGGGTCAAGCGGATGCGGGGGAACTCGCATAGGTGCGGTGTCGCGTCGGATCGTGGCACCGCGTCCCCGGCGACAGGGGGACCCTTCACGATGAGCGCTCCACTTTTCACGGACCGACGGCGGTTTCTGTTTATTCTCGCAGGGGGAGGCGTCTTCGTTTTCACCGCGCTCGCGCTGCTTCCGGGGTCCGCGGGATACCACAGGCCAGGGACGTGGCTCGCGGTGGGGATCAGCGTGGCGAACCTGGCCGCGGCCCTGTTACTGAGGCGGATCCGACCGGCCGTGCACCGCATCCTGGTGTTCTCCTCGGTTCTCGCGGTCACGGCTGCGCTGGCCGACAGTGATCCTGGTCGCGCGTCCGATGTGTACCTCCTCTGGTATCCCTGGGTGGCGGGCTATGGAGCGATGGTCCCCCGGTTGCGTGTCGCGCTCGGCAACGCGGTGCTCATCTGCGCCGCGGTGATGATCGGGTTCATCGTCCAGGGTGATCTTGTTGGTGCGGCGCCGCTGATCGCAATGATCGTCTTTACGGTCGTGGCCGCTACCCTGGTGGTGTTCGGGTTCGCCCGCTGGAGCGAACTCCTGGTGGACCGGGACCCGCTGACGACACTTGCGAATCGGGCCGGGCTTGTCCGTTGCGCACAGCCGGTGGTCGCCTCGGCGCTCGCGGCCGGCCGGCAGTCGGTTCTCGTCCTGCTCGACATCAACCGCTTCCGCGAGGTCAACGACGCCCTGGGGCACCCCGCCGGAGACCGGCTGCTCCAGATCCTTGCCGAGCGGTTGCGCTGCGTCACCGTGAACTCCGCCTTCGCCGGCCGTCTCGGCAGCGACGAGTTCGCGGTCGTCATGTGCGGGGTCGACCTGCCCGACAGCCCCGATGCCGCGAACGACCAGATGCGCGCGATCGGCCGGACGGTGATCAACGAGCTTCGTGGTCCGTTCCGGATCGACGGGGTCGACGTCGAGGTCGAGGCAAGCGCCGGGGTCGCCGTCGCCCCGATGCACGGCACCAGCGTCGACGCGCTGCTGCCAGCCGCGGATGCGGCGCTGCACGCGGCCAAGCGCGACGGCGAACGGGTGGGCGTCTGGGACCCGGGCATGGCCGGGGTCCGGCCGTGGGAGCTGGCCCTGCACGCCCAGCTGCGCGCCGCGGTCGTAGATGGGGAGCTGGTGCTGCACTACCAGCCGCTGCTGTCCGCGCGGACCGGCCGGATCGCCGGGGTGGAGGCGCTTTTGCGCTGGGCGCACCCGACACGGGGACTGCTCGCTCCCGCAGCCTTCCTCCCGATGGCGGAACGATCCACGCTGATCATCGACGTGACCGAATGGGTGTTGGACGAGGCACTGCGGCAGTGCGCGGATTGGGCGTCCGCGGGGCATCACGTCCCGGTGTCGGTGAACCTGTCGGCCCGCATGCTCGTCCGTGGCGACCTGCCCACACTGGTGTCCGACACGCTGGCCAGGCACGGGCTGCCCGCCGACGTCCTTACTCTGGAGATTACCGAGAGTGCTCTGGTCACCCAGCCGACCCGGGCTGCCGCCATGCTGCGGGAACTGCGGACGCACGGGGTCAAGTTGTCGCTGGACGACTTCGGGACCGGATACAGCTCGATGGAGATCCTCAAGGCGCTCCCGTTCGACGAGGTGAAGATTGACAAGGGGTTCGTGTCCGACGCGCACGGGAGCCTGCCTGACGTCGCGATCGTGCGCTCGGTCCTGGATCTCGGGCATCGCCTCGGCCTGAGCGTCGTCGGAGAGGGCGTCGAGGACTCCCGAGCCCTGCGGATGCTGATGGAACTGGGCTGCGACATCCTGCAGGGCGAGGCGATCTCGCGTCCCCTGCCGCCGTCGCAGGAGCTGCTCGTCATGATCAGTTCCGGTGTGTCCGTCATGTTGTCGGATTCGGGTCGGCGTCGGCCAGCAGCACCTGGTCGATCTGCCACCCCTCGAAAAGGGCACCCGGACCGCGCCGGACCCGCGGCGCGTCCCTTTCCGCCACGGTCGGTCATGCCTGGACCTGCGGCGTCGATGCCGGCGGACGAACCGGCCCGGATCGCCGCGTTGCACCGTTACGAGATCGTCGACTCCGACGGCGAGGCTGCGTTCGATGAGATCGCCGCGCTCGCGGCCCGTCTGTGCGACACCCCCATCGGTTTCGTCACCTTCCTCGACACCGATCGTGAGTGGTTCAAGGCCCGATACGGCTCAACCCTCACCGAACTGCCGCGGGACAAAGCGGTCAGTCAGTACGCGCTTGCCGGGCCGATGGTGTTCGAGGTCCCGGACCTCGCCGCGGACCCACGGTTCATGCGTCTGTCCGTGATCGGGCCGAACACTTCGTTCCGCTTCTACGCCGGAGCCCCGATCGTCACTACCGACGACCAGGTGATCGGCCACGTCGTCGTGATCGACCGCATCCCGCGCACGCTCACCTCGGGCCAGAAGGAGTCGTTTGCCGCGCTGGGCAGGCAGGTCATGGAACTGCTGGAGGCCCGCCGGGCGAACCGGATGCTCGACCAGGTCACCAGCGCGCTGGACGTGCTCGATCAGCTCTGGTACCCCGACAACCTGGACTCGGCCGTGTCACTGGTCGCCGAGGTGTGTCGGGCGCTGCTGGACGCGGATGCGGTCAGCCTGCTGCTCGCGGACCTGCCGGGATCGACCGTGTTTCACGCGGCCGCGTCCGCGGTGAAGTCGGACCAGGAGCCAACGATCTCACCGAACATGCGTTTCACCGAGCAGGACGGTACCGCCATCGGAGCTGTCCTGCGTACCCGGGCTCCCGTGTTCTTCGCCGACGTCTCGGCCTCGCCGCTGTTCTCACCGGAGGCCGTGCGGCGGTTGCGCGTCGCATCCGCCCTGGTTGTGCCGATTCCCGGCGAGGGCGGTCTGATCGGCATCGTCGCGGCTCGTTGGGCGGCCGGACGGGAAAGGGCCGACAGGGCGGGGCTGCGAGCGGTCACACTGTTGGCCGGACAGGCCGGTCACACCCTTGCCCGGTTGCGTACGGCCCAGGTCAGGGTCCGGGATGCCGGTATCGATCCGACCACCGGCCTCACCAGCCGTGACCGGTTCCTGGCCATTCTGCAGGGCCTGCCGAGCGGAACCGTGGTGTGTCTGCTCGGTCTGCTCGGTCTGCCCGGCTGTGAACGGGAGGGAACCCGGATCCGTACCGAGGAGCGCATCCTCACCCGCTTCGCGAGCCAGCTGCGCTCCGTCGCCGGCCCCGGGGTGGAGGTTGCGCGCTGGTCGCAGGAGCGCTTCGTGGTGGCCTTTCCCGGCGGGAGTCACACCCGGGCCGATGAGATGGTCCGGCGGTTGCGGGCCGGCTGGGACGCGGAATCGATGCCGCCGTTCGCGGTCGGGGGTGCGGTGACCGGCGCCGACCAACCGGCCAGTGCTGCCCTGAGCGCCGCTGAGGAGGCGCTGCGCGATGCTCTGCATGTGATCGGTTCGCGGCCGCCGGCCCGAACGAGCGCCGGGTCGGTCGGTACCGACCCGGCGGACGCCGCTCGTGACGACCGCACCGGCGCCCGAGCCTGATCGCGGCCCGATCCCAGCCAGGCGCAGCTGGTCAGCGGGGGGTGTGGTGGTAACGGCGGTGCACCGCCGTTACCACCACGTCGGTGGCGAGGAACAGGATCGCGATCCACGAGACGGTCGCGACCCGTCCGAACTCCTTGACCCACTCCCCGTCGATCGGTATGTGGTGACGTACCTGGACCTGGATGACGTAGCCCGCGCTGACGGCCAGCAGGCCCACCGGGCCCATCCTGAGCAGGAACCGGCCATGTGGGACCGCCAGCGCGACGAGCGTGGCGACACCGACGGTGATGCTCGCGACCTCGTTCACGAGCGCGTACGCGGCAAGCGCCATGGCCCCCGCCACCGGCATCGCGACGATGATTGGAACGTGCGGGCCGCGGGGCGCGGGTCCGGAGAAACTCGGGAGATCGGCCGGCCGGACCGGGGCGGAACCTGA
This sequence comes from Frankia sp. Cppng1_Ct_nod, assembly GCF_920656135.1. Taxonomy (NCBI): domain Bacteria; kingdom Bacillati; phylum Actinomycetota; class Actinomycetes; order Frankiales; family Frankiaceae; genus Frankia; species Frankia sp. Cppng1_Ct_nod. Next base: position 17,165 of record NZ_CAKKTK010000028.1, read on the forward strand.
CGACCGCCGGCGTCTGCGTGCGGTCACGATCAGCAGGGCGACGCTCGCCACCAGCGCGGTACCGGAGACGGCCAGGGCCCGCCACACCAGCCGCTGAGGGGCCCAGGTGAGGTCGACACGGAAGTCGGTGGCCCCGGGGGTGATCCGCCAGCCGTTGGCGTAGCCGTCCAGGAGCTGTGGTTTCCCGAAGTCCGTGCCGTTCGAGGTCGCCTTCCATCCGGCGGACAGGCTCTCCCCGAGCACCAGCCAGAACGGCTGGCCGGGGCGCGCGCCGGTGATCGTCAGGGCGAGCGAGGTGTCGCCACTGTGGGTGACTGCCACTGTGGGTGCTGGCGCGGCCGGTGCTGGCGCGGTGGCGGCAGGTGATCCGGCGGGCGTGTCCGTCGAGGTATCGGCCCGCATCGTCGCGATCGACCCGTCGGCGGTCACCGGCGACGGCCTGCCGCCGGGCTCCGAGGCGAGGATGAGCCTGTCCAGGTCGTACCCGGTTCCCATCCCGGCCGCGGTGCGCAGCACATGGTCGCCCGCGCCGAGCGTGAGGGGATCCTGGCAGAGGGACACCGCCAGCCCCTTGCGGGCGAGCGCGTCCGAGCTGGATCCGGTGATCCGGACGGATACCGGCCTGCCGTCGACCGTCACCAGGTCGTTGCGGCATTTGTCGGACACGGCTGCCGCGGGCCGCGGTGTGCGCAGGCCGGCGATGTCGACATCGGTCAGCCCCACCGGCATCGGGATCGGGTTCCCGCTGATCGGGTCACGAGTGGCCACGTCGCGGACACTGTCGATGACGAGACGGATGTTGCTGCCTCGAACCTTCGGGAAGCTGAGCGTGACCGTCCGGCTGTCGCCGGGCCGTCCGCTGTCGCTGACCGGCGGAACGGCGAGCGTGTCCACTCGCCTGCCGTCCACGACGAGGCCCAGCGTGGTCGGCACCGAGTGGCGCCCGTCGGCCGCCAACGACAGGGTCATGGTGGAGAAGCTCACCGGTTTCGGCGAGTTGACCTGGATCCAGGCATCCTGCTGGGCGCCGAAGCCGGGGCTCCACATCGTGGCCGGGTCCGCGTCGAAGGCACTCGCGCTGCCGTCCGCCAGGGCACCGGGCAGCCGTCCGGAGGACTCCGTGCTCACCCCACCCGACGGCCGGCCGGTCGAAGCACCGAGTACCAGGTCATTGGCGTTGGCAGCTACCCGGGCCGTCCCGGTCAGCGCGAAGGTCCGCGCGGTCGGCAGCGTGAACGTCCGTGCCACGGCCGGCTCCGTGTCGGACTTGAACGGCTCGGCCGGGTTGGCGCGGTCCCGCGTGATCTGAAGGATGAGCCGGTGGCCCAGGGATGCGCTGCCCGCCGCGGTGAGCAGGTCGGTGGGCATCCGCAGCAGCTCCTGCGCATGCGGTGAGGTGCCATCCGGCCGCACGATGTCGACCTCGGCGAAACCGACGCTGGACAGTCCCGCGTAGTTCGCGCGAACTCCGACATCGGTCTCGTCGATCGTGAGGTCCAGCCGGCTGAAGCTGCGCTGCGGAAAGGTCACGACCTGCCCGGACGCGACCCGCGACGCGGCGGTGAGGTCCACGGTCACTGGCGACCCGCCGTCGAAGCGCAGCGTCGCCTTCGTGATCCACCGGTTGTTCGACTCGCCCAGCGGCTGGACGAGCCGCACCCGGTCCGAGGTCACCGGACTGGCAAGGTCGATTTGCAGGCGCTGCCCGGCCGGGTCGGAGAACGCGCCGACCCGCCACATGGTGTCCAGGTTGCCGTCGACCGCGCCCATCGGGCCTTCCGGCGGACTGTAGGAGAACGCGTTGCCGTAGTCGGTCGCGCTGATCCCGGCGATCTCCGCGGGCTGGCCGGGGTCGTGCAACTGCGCGACGGTCTGCGCCGCCGTTGTCTCGTCCGGGAAGACCGGCAGCCGGTTGTCGTTCGGGTCGGGTGTGAGCGTGACCGTGTCCGGGCTTTCGACGTAGCCGTAGCCGTCACGGATCGAGCTCCAGCGTTCCGCCCGCAGCCGGTTGCTGTCAGTGACAAGAAGATCGGCGCCGTCGGCCAGAGCCTGGTTCAGAGCCGCGGGGTCGGCGGCCATCGACGCGGTGTAGAGGATGGGCCGGTCCGCCGCCACCGGGCCGGCGAGCAGCCCCGCGGCCGCGGCGTCCACCAGCCCCTCACCGTTTCCGCTGACCAGCAACGGCTCCTGCGGGGTCGCCGTCCGCACGATCGGCTTCGCGTCCTGGACCCCGAACACGGCGAGCGCCGGCGGTTCGACCGCGCCGACGGGGGTCCCCAGGGCCATCTCGTCGGCGAACGGGATCCGCGGCGTGTCGGCGACCGGCGGCCCGAAGCGGCGTGGCGGGTCCAGACCCGCGGGCACCGGGTCGGTGAACAGCTGCCAGGTGAGCGCGGGACGCGGAGTGCGGAAGCGCTCGTACTGCAGGTTGCTGCGCAGCACGATGTCGCCGACTCCCATCAGCCGGGCGATGTCGGCGAGCGAGCCGGTCTCGAACACCCCTTCCTGCAACCGGCGGTCCAGGGCACGCAGCAGATCGGCGGATGCGGCGGCGCTGAAGGGGATCAGTTCGCGGACCAGGTAGGGACGATCCGTCAGCCCGGGCATGACAGGATCGAGAGTGGTCCCCCACCGGTAGTGGGAGAAATCCGCGCCGGGAAGTTCCAGGACACGGGTGGCGGACCCGGCCGCGTCGAGAGCCGCGGCGACCTGCCGCTCGTAACCGGGGATCGTCTCGGGGCGGTCGAGCCCCCCCTGGACGAACTGGCCGCGCCACAGCGGGCTCAGGTTCGCCACGATCAGGACGACCACGACCATCCACGCCGTGCCGGGAGCCAGGCGGAGCAACCGCGCCCGGGCGCCGTCCCGGCCGGGGGAGCCGCCGGAGCGCGCACGCCGGCGTTCGCCTACCTCCGCAAGCCGGGCGGCCAGCCGTTCGCAGACCGCGGCGAGCCCACCGGCGAGCAGCACCGACAGGCCGAGTGCCACCAGCGGCACCGCGCGGGGCATGGACCGCAGCGCGAAGCCGGCCGTGGACGCCTGGGCGAACGCGCGGAACGCCGCGCCCAGCGGTGAGGGGCGGTCGTAGGGGTAGACGCCCACCGCCACGGCTGTGCCGACCAGCACCAGCAGGACGAAGTAGGTCTTGTACCCCCACCGGGAAAGCGCGGCCGCGGCCAGTGCGAGCAGCGGCACGGCGAAGCTGACCGCAACTACCCACATCGTCTGGGTGTAAGCGTGTGACGGGGAGATCCACGTCCCGAGCGCGTCCCCGCCGTAGAAGTACCAGTTGCCGAGGCCTCGCAGCACCTCGGACGCCTGAGAGGCGCTCGCGACGGTCTTGAGCGTCTCGCTGTAGGCGAGGATGTCCACACCGTAGCCGGCCTGGGTGACCAGGCCCGCGATCCACCAGGCCGAGCACAGCACGACCATGACCACGGTACGGATGATCATTCCAAGGGCCGGGATGAGTCGGACCTCGCGGGTACCCCACAGGGCGAAGGGCAGCCACAGCATCGGTGCCAGCAGTACGAAGATCAGGCTGGACGCGTTGCTGCTGCCGACCAGCGCGACGGTCAGCCCGAACGCGGCCGGCCAGCGCCAGCCGTCCGGCCACCATGCCGCCAGCCCGCCCCGGGCCTCACGCAGGCCACGGACGGTGATCCCGACCAGCCAGCCCAGGCCCGTGTAGGGCAGCAGGATCGCCGACATCCGGGCCTCGTACTCCAGGACGTACGGGGTCAGCATGTAGCCGGCGGCGGCGACGAAGGCGAATCGGTCCGGCCAGCGGAACGACCGCATCAGGAACAGCACGCCCGCGCCGGCCAGGAACAGCACCGAGCCGGTCCACAGCCGCTGGGCGACCCAGGTGGGCAGGCCGACGAGGTCGAGGAGCCGGAAGAAGGCTCCCTGCGGGAGCAGGAAGCCGATGTTTTGGTGGGTGACCACACCCATCCCGGCGTTTGGATCCCACATGATCCCCGCGTGGCTGATCAGCCGCCTGGGTTCGATGTAGAGATAGGCCTTGGTGTCGACGCCGACCCGTCCGGGAGCGGTGCACAGCAACGGGATGTAGGTGATCGCCGCCAGCAGCAGCGGAGGCCACGAGGGCACCCACCGACGACGGCGGCCCGGCGACCCGGTGTGGGTGGACGGCACGCCAGTCAACCGGCGGGCGATACCTCGCCGCGTGTGTTCCGATGGTGCGGTCAAGGTCAACGGTCTGGCCCCATCATCCTGGTTCGGCCCCCGGCCGCTGGTGCCGTGGGTGTGGAATGGAGTTGACGGCCCGCCCGCCCCACGGGTCTGCGAACAGCACCCGTGGGGTGCGTCCGGAGTATTTTAGTGATCTCCTCAGGGCCCGCTCCGGGCGGGTTCGGATGGCAGCGTGCGGTACCTCACGGCCGTAACGGTGGTCACGGCGGTGCAGGATCACCGGGTCGAGGGGACACGGCGGCCCGCTGGCCGTGGCCGTGGCCGTGGCCGTGCGGTGGGCCGCGCCGTGGACAGGACCAGCAGACCGGTACCGGCTGCCAGCGCGGCGTGCAACGCAAGTTCCACGTAGACGATGGTCATCGGACGGCCGTGTGCCCACAGCATGAGCGGGATGGCAAGCGCGGTGGCGGCCGCGAGGACCAGCAGGACACCGCGCGCGCCAACGGCCAGCAGATAGTGGGTGAAAAGGACGGTCACCCCGAGGCAGGCCATCGCCCCGGCCAACGGTGCGAGCGCCGCCGCGCAGGTGGTGAGACGCTGCCCGAAGGCGAGGGCGAGGCCTGCCCGCGGGGCGGTCAGCGCGATCCCGATGAGTCCGAGTGCCGGCACGGCGAGGATCGCCAGTGTCGCGCCCAGCTGCGCGAGTGCGTGCTGTCCGTGATGGCGGCGGGTCACGGTCTCCGGCAGCAGAAAACCTCCCAGGACCACCGCGGCGAAGACCAGCGCCTTGCAGGCCACGGACACCGCCGCGTACGAACCGGCATCCGGGGATCGGTGTGCGCCGATCACGAGCACGTCGACGTTCTGCAGGACGCCCAGCAGCACCAGTGCGGTGAGCGCTGCCCCGAACTCGACGGCGAGCCGGTTCGGTGGCGTCCCCGGGCACCGCGGGCCGCCGGACTGCGCGTCGTGTGTCTGCCCCGAGACCGCCGAGCCCGAGACCGCCGAGCCCGAGACCGCCGAGCCCGAGACCGCCGAGCCCGAGACCGCCGAGCCCGGGGACGCCGGGTGGAGCAGCGGGCCGGGGTCGGTCCGGTGGCGACCGGTGGCCTGGGCAAGGACCCGACGTGCGTGCCCGAGCCCGATGAGCACCCCGAGCAGGATCGCCAGTGCGACGCCGGCCTCGCCGAAACCCGCCAGGACCAGCAGGACCGCCAGGACGCTTCGGGACAGACCCTCGATCAGGAGGTTGGCCGCGAGCCCGGGGTAGCGGCAGGCGGACTGCAGCAGGCCGCGGTCGATGCACAGCAGACACCAGGCGGCGCCCGCTGTCAGCATCTCCGCGACGCCACCGGGCCCGGGCAGGGACAGCGCGGCGGCGATGACGTCGCGCAGGAGCAGGCCGACAATCCCGGTCAGGGCCACCAGTGCGATGCCGATCCGGCGTACCCGCGTGACCCACTGGTCGATCACCGCGGCCCGGCCGGCCTGCTGCCAGGCCGTCACCTTGCGGACGACTCCGACAAGCAGGGCGCTGCCCGGCATCGAGGCCACGAAGAACAGCGCGAGCAACTGGGCCAGCGCGCCGTAGGACCGACTGTCCAGATGCCGGGCGAGGACCAGCGTGACGAGCAGGTTCGCCGTGTTGGCGACGATGCCGGCGACCGCGAGCGGGGAGGCTGTGCGCACGGCGCCTCGGACGGCCCGGTCGGCCCGGTCGGCTGGGTCGGCCGGGCCGGCCGCGGCGCCGAGCTGTCCGGCTCCGGCGGTCGGCCTGTAGCCGCGACCGGGCGCCGGATGAGTGGGTGCGATAGCCGGGACGGCGTCGATCGTCCCCGAACGCCTGGCCGTCCTGTCGTCTTCCCGTACCACGAAGGTGACATACCCATTACTACATGTAACAAGCGCGATCGGGAAGTTCGCGGCCCGAGTACGGCCCGGGTACGGCCGCGCCGGTGGCGTCAGCCGGACCGGGCGGGTTTCTCGGTGACGAAGATCGAGGTTGACGGGAAGAGCCTGCCCCGCACCGGTCCCCACTGACCCCACACCCGGTCGTGGCCGGCCGGCCATTCCGGTTCGATCAGGTCCAGTACGCGCAGCCCGGCGGCGACCAGCTCCCGGACGCGGTCACCGACCGTCCGGTGGGTCTCGGTGTAGGTCGCCCGCCCGAACCGGTCACGTTCCACATAGGCCCGCCGGTCGAAGTAGCTGCGCACGACCGTGAGTCCGTCCGTTCCCGGGCTGTCGGGAAAGGACCAGATCATCGGATGTGTGGTGGAGAACACCCAGCGTCCGCCGGGCCGCAGCACCCGGGCGACCTCGCGCATGACAACGGCACTGTCCGCGACGAACGGGATCGCGCCGAAGGCCGAGCACGCCACGTCCACGCTCGCGTCGGTCAGCGGCAGCCGGGCCGCGTCCGCCTGGACCAGGGAAACCTCCACGCCGGTGGCGGCGGACAGGGACCGTGCATGCCGCAACTGACCCGCGGACAGGTCCAGTGCCACCACTTCCGCGCCGTGGGTGACCAGCCAGCGTGCGCACTGCGCGCCCCCGCAGCCGATCTCCAGCACGGTGCGACCGCGGATCTCGCCGAGCAGGTGGGTGTCGGCCTCCCGCAGCCCCTCCGGGCACCACAGGAAGTCGGCGTCGCCGAGGAACTCGCCGTGTTCGGCCTGGTAGTCGTCGGCGGTGGCATCCCAGTAGCCACGGTTGGCCCGGCGGGCGGTGTCATGGTCGACCTCGCTGTACCCGAACTCCGCCGGATGGTAGCGACCCGCCGGGTACTGCGGCGCGGCCGGTCGGGGTACGGCTGGTCGGGACGTCGCCGGTGGCGCCGGTCGGGGTGCCACCGGTCCGCCCGATTCTGATCCGTTCACGGCATCGATCCTCGCAGTAGTTTGTGATCTTCGGTCGGGGGGTGGTTCGTTCATGGGGCGTGCGGTACCCGTGGGACGGGGCGAGGTGGCGGTGTTCGACGAGATTCACCTCGATCTGGGGCGAGGTCGACCCGCGATGGCGTTGACCACCCTGGACACCCGTCCCTAGACTGGGGTCTGGCACGAGAGTCTGTGGATCTCAGACCTAGCAGATCCGCTCGAGCGTCGTTCGCGGTACTGACAGTGTTCGTTTTGCACGGTCCCTGTCCCTCCGTCCCGGCGGTTCGATCCGGCCCTCGTGTATACGACGAACCCCGCAGCCGGAGCCGACCCCTTGACGAGCACCACCGACGTACGACCCGTGGAGACCGTGACCACACCGCCTACCCCGACCACCCCACAGGTCGCGGTCAACGACATCGGCTCGGCTGAGGATTTCCTCGCCGCCGTCGATAAAACGATCAAATTCTTTAACGACGGTGACATCGTCGACGGAACCATCGTCAAGGTGGACCGCGACGAGGTGCTCCTCGACATCGGCTACAAGACCGAAGGTGTGATCCCCTCGCGGGAGCTTTCGATCAAGCACGATGTCGACCCGCACGAGGTCGTGACAGTCGGCGATCATGTCGAGGCTCTTGTTCTCCAGAAGGAGGACAAGGAGGGCCGGTTGATCCTGTCCAAGAAGCGTGCGCAGTACGAGCGCGCCTGGGGCACGATCGAGAAGCTCAAGGAGGAGGACGGCGTCGTCAACGGCACCGTCATCGAGGTCGTCAAGGGCGGCCTCATCCTCGACATCGGGCTGCGCGGCTTCCTGCCCGCGTCCCTGGTGGAGATGCGGCGTGTCCGCGACCTGCAGCCCTACGTGGGCCGCGAGCTCGAAGCCAAGATCATCGAGCTGGACAAGAACCGGAACAACGTGGTTCTGTCCCGTCGCGCATGGCTGGAGCAGACACAGAGCGAGGTCCGCTCGGAGTTCCTTGCCCAGCTCGCCAAGGGCCAGATCCGCAAGGGCGTGGTCAGCTCCATCGTCAACTTCGGTGCGTTCGTCGACCTCGGTGGTGTCGACGGTCTCGTGCACGTCTCCGAACTTTCCTGGAAGCACATCGACCACCCGTCCGAGGTCGTCGAGGTCGGCCAGGAGGTCACGGTCGAGGTTCTCGACGTCGACCTCGAGCGCGAGCGGGTATCGCTGTCGCTCAAGGCCACCCAGGAAGACCCGTGGCGTCAGTTCGCCCGTACCCACGCGATCGGGCAGGTCGTCCCCGGCCGGGTCACCAAGCTCGTGCCGTTCGGCGCGTTCGTCCGGGTGGACGAGGGCATCGAGGGCCTGGTGCACATCTCCGAACTTGCCGAGCGGCATGTGGAGATCCCCGAGCAGGTCGTCAACGTCGGCGACGAGATCCTCGTCAAGGTCATCGACATCGACCTGGAACGGCGGCGGATCAGCCTCTCCCTCAAGCAGGCCAACGACTCCAGCGCATTGGTCGCCGAAGGCGAGTCGTTCGACCCGTCCCAGTACGGGATGGAGGCCAAGTACGACGAGGCGGGCAACTACGTCTACCCCGAGGGTTTCGACCCGGAGACGGGCGAGTGGCTGCCGGGCTTCGAGGAGCAGCAGACCGAGTGGGAGCGGCAGTACGCCGAGGCCCAGCAGCGGTACGAGGCACACCAGGCGCAGATCCGGGCCGCCCAGGAGGCCGAGGCCGCCGCGGCCGCCCCGTCGTCCTACACCTCCGCCGAGCCGGACCAGCCCGCCTCCGCGATCGACGAGGATGCGCTGCGTCGTCTTCGGGAGCAGTTCGGCCGGGAGTAGCCCGGCCGGAACGCGCGAGCCGGTAGTACGTGAGAACAGCAGTACGTGAGAACGGGGCCTGTGGGAGATTCCCGCAGGCCCCGTTCGCGTCCGGTGACGAAAAAGTCCGATGGCGGAAAACCATTCGAAAAACCCAGACGAATCGGGCACTCTTCTCCTCGTGGGGATCCCGGGCGTCCACTCCCCGGGTATCGGATGACGAAGAGGAGCGATCGGGTCATGGCTGCCGTTGCGGAACTCGGGGGTGCGCGGGCTCCTATCTGGATGTGGACGCATCCGCAGGAGGTGGACAGCGGCGCGCTCGACCAGCTGCGCACCATCGCGGACCTCCCCTACATCCACCACCATGTTGCGGTCATGCCCGACGTCCACCTGGGCAAGGGCGCGACCGTCGGCTCGGTCGTGGCCATGCGGGACGCGGTGTCACCGGCGGCCGTCGGCGTCGACATCGGCTGCGGGATGGCCGCCGTCCGTACGAACCTCACCGCCAGTGATCTTCCTGACGACCTCGGTGCGGTGCGCGCGGCGGTCGAGGCCGCGATCCCGGTCGGGCATCTCGGCCATCCGACGGTCTCGGCCCGGGTGCGCTCCCACCGGGATCTCTGGGACGGCTTCGCCGACCTGCACCCGTTGGTCTCGGGGCGGCTGGACCGGGCCATGGCGCAACTGGGAACCCTCGGCTCGGGCAACCACTTCCTGGAACTGTGCCTCGACACCGACGATCAGGTGTGGCTGATGCTGCACTCGGGGTCCCGCAACATCGGCAAGGAGCTGGCAGAGGTTCATATCGGGATCGCGAAACGCCTGGCGCACAACGCCGACCTGCGTGACCGGGACCTGGCGGTGTTCCTCGCGGGCACGGACGAGATGCGAGCGTACCGGCATGACCTGGTCTGGGCACAGCGGTACGCGAAGCTGAACCGGGTGAGGATGCTCGATCTGTACCGGGATGTGCTGCAGGGTTTTTTCCCGGGGCTGCGGGCGCCGGTCGCGCCGCAGACGGGCCCACATGCGGGGGAACGCGCGTTCGCCGAGGTGAACTGCCACCACAACTACGTGTCCGAGGAACATCACTACGACGCGGACGTGCTGGTGACCCGTAAGGGCGCGATCTCGGCACGGGCGGGGGAGTACGGCATCATCCCGGGTTCGATGGGCACCCGGTCGTACATCGTTCGCGGGTTGGGGAATCCGGAGTCGTTCCACTCGGCGTCGCACGGGGCGGGTCGGCGGATGAGCCGGTCGAAGGCGAAGAAGACGTTCACCACTGAGGACCTGGCCGCGGCGACCGCCGGGGTGGAGTGCCGAAAGGATGCTGGTGTGATTGACGAGATCCCGGCGGCTTACAAGGACATCGAGCAGGTCATCGCCTACCAGCGGGATCTGGTCGAGGTCGCGGTGGAACTGCGCGCCGTCCTCTGTGTGAAGGGCTGATGGGATATCCCGCTGGCTGTAGGTGGAAACCGCTGCTGTGCTGACGGTTTCCACCTACAGCAGTGGACGCCGCGGCGGGTCAGGCACCGGAGAGGGACGGTGCGAGGCCGAGCATCGCCCAGCCGACATCGGTGTCCCCCGCCAGCCGGACATTGACATCCTGCGCCCGCGTGCGGTCGGCCACCAGCAGGCAGAAGTCGACGATGTCCGCGGACAGCCGCGCGCTGACGGCAGGATCATCCCCGGTACCGGGAATGGTCCGCGCAACTTCCGGGGTGACGTGCCAACGACCTCCACCGGCGCCGGACAGCGTCACCAGGACGGTCACATCTGTTGACGTGGGCGGCAGTGCCGCCCGTAGCAGCGGGTTGAGCATGCGGATCGCCGAGTCGGCCATCCGGTGCAGGTGGTCCGCGGGAGGCAGCGGCATGGCCAGACCGACCCGTTCGGCGATGTCACGTCCGTGGATCCAGGTCTCGAAGGCCCGTGCCGTCAGATAGTCGTACAGGCGGGCGGTGCGCTTGTCGGCCGTAGCCGGTGGCGCTGCGCCGGACCGTGCGGCCTGCCCGAGACGCTCGGCGATACGGCTCGCTGCGTCATGCCAGGCCCGCCAGGTGCGTTCTGCCGACCAGTCGTGCTGGTAGGCGTGGACGGCCGCGGTCCGCTCGTCGAGGTCGGTGCTGCGGACGGGCGGGTCCACGGGAAGGCCGATCCCGGCCGCGACCAGCCCGTCGGTTGCGGCCAGGTGCGCGACCAGCTCCCGGGGGTTCCACCCGTTGACGACGGGCAGTGCCCAGTCGTCCGCGGTGAGCTCGGCCAGCAGGCGGTCGATGGCGGCGACTTGGGTGACGTACACGTCCGCGATTTCGGATACAGGGGGCATGGCGGGACGGCGTGCCAGCGCCGCGGCCATGACCGCTTCCATGCGGGCAGCCCCGGTCAGCTCGGCTCCTCGGGCCGGATCGTCCGGGAACGCGGCGGTGGCCGGCGGTGCACCGGCCAGTCCGACCAGGCCGAGACCGAGCGTCTCGGCGGTCGCGGAGCACTGCACGCACCGGCCGAGATGCGTTTCGACGATGATCGTCTCGTCGGGGTCGACGGCTCCGAGGAGGTATGCGCCGAGGATGTCGTCGACGTGCTGCCCGTACCGGGCCTCGGACCGGGCCTCGGACAGGTGTACGGACGGGTGCGGGTGGGCAAGGTCGCCGGGACCGGCACCTGCCTTCCGCACGCTCATCCGTGAACCCCTTCGCGGTCCAGCTGGTCGGCCAGCCTCCGTAGTGCCGTCCGGATCCGGGTTTTCGCCGTACCTTCCGGAATTGTCAGACGTGTCGCTACCTCACGGTAGGTACATCCATCAAAAAAAGCGAGTTCCACTACTTCCCGTAACGGATGGGGCAGATCCACCACGCCGCGGCGCACCATTGCCGCGGTGGCCTCTCTCACCACGACCGTTTCGGCCGCCGGGTGGTCGGGCGCGTCCGCGAGTTTACGGGCGACCGCCTCGCTCGGCCGGCGCGCGCGTTCCCGCCGGACCCAGTCGATGGCCCGCCGCCGGGCGAGGACGACCAGATAGGCTCGCAGGCTGCCACGGTCGGGGTCGAACCGAAGCGGGTGCTCCCACAGGTGAACCAGGACGTCCTGTACCACCTCGTCGGCGGCGTCGCGGTCCGCGGTGACCCTTACGGCCACGGCCGTAAGGTAGCGGGCATAACGGGTGTGGATCTCGGCCAACGCTGTGGCGTCGCCGGCGGCCAGCCGGCCGTGTAACTCACGTAGGTGGTCATCTTGAAGATCATCTTTATGCTGTGGAGGCCTGCGTATGGAGGGGGCGTCCACGGGCGGATCGTCCGCGCCGCGGGGTGCGGCCGCGGAAAGCACGGGCCGAAGTGTCCCATGACCACGCTGAGAGGTCCACGACTACCCGTCCGGATACCTGACCGCCCATCCCGACACCCGTCCGGACCGTTGGTGGCTCGGGAGCGGGCCTGCTCCCAGGCGGCACATGGTGGTCCGGGACCCGGTGGGCGGTCACGGTTCGAGTCGGAACGGCGGGTAGGCGTCGGTGGACGGGTAGTCGTCCCGCAGAACCAGCAGGTATGCAACCACCCGGTTCTCGAAACGAAGTAGGTTGAGGTTCCATCTGGAGAAAACCGTTACCCGGTTCCGGACCTCCGCCGGGTAGTCCACGGTGAACTGAACCGGGTATTCGCTTGGGCCCGCCGCCACGGTGGCGACCGCCTGAACTCACCCGGTGGGGGTGACGAGTACGACCCCTGTTTCCTGCATCGTTGGGTACGGCGGCACGACATCGCGGCTGACACAGCCCTGTACAGACCGGCGCAGGTCGGGCAACCGGAACGGAAAAGTGGCCCGGCCAAGGAGGTCATCATGGAGACCGGCTATCCGCTTCTCAGCGTTTTCTGGACCATGTTGTGGATTTTCCTGTTCGTCGTGTGGTTCTACCTTCTGTTCATCGTGATATCCGATGTTTTTACGAGTCATGATTTGTCCGGTTGGGTCAAGGCCGCATGGATCGTCTTTGTCATCGTGCTACCGTTGCTCGGTATTCTCGCATACCTGATCGTCCGTGGTGGCAGCATGCATGAACGGCTCGAGCAGCGGGCGGCAAGCCAGGACCGGGCGTTCCGCGACTACGTGCGCACGACCGCCGGGACGCCGAACACCGCGGAGGAGATCACCAGACTCGCCGAACTGCGGGAGCGTGGCACGATCTCCGATGAGGAGTTTCAGCGGCAGAAGGCAAAGGTTCTCGCCTGATTCTCCGTTGATGTGTCCGGCACCTGATGTGTCGTGGCGCCTGACATGCGGTGGCGCCGCCGGTAATCACTGGGGGGCTGGTGGGCAGGTGGAATGCGCTGGTCGTCCTCGGCGCCGCGCAGTTCCTCATGGTGCTGGACGCCTCGGTGATGAACGTCTCGATCACGCAGCTGGTCGAGGACTTCGACACCGAGGTGACCGCGATCCAGGCGGTCATCACCCTTTACTCCCTGGTGATGGCCGCCTTCACGATCACTGGCGGTAAGCTCGGTGACCTGTGGGGCAGACGGCGTGCGTTCACCGTCGGCATCATCGTCTACGGGGTCGGATCGTTGATCACCGCTACCGCGCCCACCCTCGGCGTGCTGACACTGGGCTGGTCGGTCATCGAGGGGCTGGGCGCCGCACTGGTGCTGCCGGCGTTGGTGGCGCTGGTGGGCGGCAACTACTCCGGGCGGGATCGGGCGGTGGCCTTTGCGGTCATCGGCGGCCTGGCCGGTGCCGGCATCGCCGTCGGCCCGCTGCTCGGCGGCTGGGCGACCACCGCGCTGAGCTGGCGGGTGGTGTTCGCCGGCGAGGCCGTCGTGGTCGCGGCGATCGTGGCCACCGTCCGGTGGGTCCGGGACACCACGCCGGTCAGCGGCGGTGGGTTCGCGACTTTCGACACCGTCGGCGCGGTGCTGTCGGCGCTCGGGTTGGCGCTGGTCGTCCTCGGGATCCTGCAGAGCAGTTCGTGGGGGTGGCTGCGGCCGAAGAACTCACCGGTGGAGCCGCTCGGGTTCGCCCTCACCCCGTTCGTGGTCGGGGCCGGGTTCGCCGTCCTGGTGATGTTCCATTCCTGGGAGCGGCACCGCGAGGAGACCGGCCGGGACCCGCTGGTGCGGTTCACGCTGCTCGAAGTCCGACCGCTGCGGTCGGGATTGTCCGTGCTGGCCGTCCAGAACGTCATCCTGCTCGGAGTGTTCTTCATCATCCCGCTCTACCTGCAGATCGTGCAGGGGTTCGACGCGCTCCAGACCGGGCTGCGGTTGCTGCCGGTGTCCGCAACGATGCTCCTTTCCGCCATGAGTGGGCCGCTGCTCGGTCGGTTCACCGGCCCCCGCCGGATCGTACGGATGGGTCTGCTGGTGCTGATGGGCGCGTCGCTGTTCCTCGTCGGCACGGTCGAACCGCACATCGACGATGTGCGGTTCGCCGTGGCGATGGCCGTGCTCGGAATCGGGATGGGACTGTTGGCCTCCCAACTGGGCAACGTCGTCCAGTCCGCGGTCGGCGAGTCGTCCCGCAGTCAGGTCGGCGGCCTGCAGTACACCGCGCAGAACTTCGGTTCAGCCGTGGGTACCGCGCTGATGGGCGCGATTGTGATCAGTGGCCTGGCCGCGGCCCTCACGACCCGGATCGCCGACGACCCGCGGATCTCCGAGCAGGTCCGGGCGCAGGCCGGGGTGGCCCTCGAGTCCGGGGTGAGCTTCGTGTCCACGGACGAGGTCCGGGCGGCGCTGGCGAACACGACGATTCCCCCGGCCGAGGCGGACGCGCTCGTGGCCGGCTACGCCGACGCGCAGCTCGCCGGCCTCAAAGCGGCCCTGCTCGCGGCAGCGGGGATGGCGCTGGTCGGTCTGGCCTTCACCCACGCCCTGCCGACTGTTCCGATCACGGCACGGGAGTCTGAGGCGTCGCGCGAGCCGGCGCTCTCATCCGGAGCCGTCCCGGAATAGGCGCCGTCCCCACCCTGCCACCGAGCCACGGCCCCTCACCCGACTGTCATCACCCACCGTCACCACCCGAGGTGGTGATCACCTGCTGGCCGACCGCCGTCCAGATTTACGGACAGTCACCAGATCTCGGCCGGCCCAGGTTCACCCCGTCGCCGACCGCTACCCACCCCACCGCGCCCCCGCCACCATCCTGACGGCACGGAAAAGGCCCATTGACCTGCGGAAACGACTTTGCGGGTCACCCTGCACGCCCATGCGCACGACATCAATCTGAACCCGAAACCCAAACCAGCGTGTTAATAATCTGCAAGCCCTAAACGGCATTGCCTCCACACCCAGCGGTACAGCCATCCGATCCAACACCTGGCCCAGCTCTGCCGTGTCCCCACCGGAGCCGCTCACCCGGGGGGTCGTCCCAGCGGTGACGATCTGGCAACATACCCGCCAAGGTAGTGACTTACATCACAAGACTTAGCGGGCCGCCTGCGTATCTCAGGCTCGCTACGGCACTCTCCGTACCTGGAGGATCGCTCGTCGGCCGACTTTGCGGTCTCGCTAAATGGGCTGGTCAGTCGTGCTCAACCACCCAACAGCGAACCTACCGGAGTGCCACCTGCATCGATCGCTTTCCTTGCTCTCTGTATATATTCCCGACGGCTGGGCCATTACTCCCGATGCTGCACGGCCCGCAATTCTCGATAACCGGCAGGGAATCGGCTGTACAGGCCAGCTCGGTCATGCTAAGTTACCGATAGTAACCTGACCTTCAGCGCTCGGGTTTTCCGCACGCCACTCTAGATTGTCAACGACTTGAGTTCGCTTGCTGTTCGATTCCATTGGAGGCTTGAGTTAGCGAGTACGCCGAGCGCGTCAACGTGGCAGTACGGTTGTTGGAGGGCGGCGTCCCGGTCGTGGACGCCGTTCCTGTTCGCGCACGGACACACTCTGGGGGTGGGAATGGGAAAAATTCGCCAGGAAGGGCTGTCCGGTGAGTGTTTGGGTCGACCACAAACTGTGCCAGGGGTCTGAACTGTGCATCGAGCTTGCCGGTTCCGTGTTTGCCACGGACGAGGAGTACGTCTCGTACGTTAAGCTGGCACAGAAGGACCAGCCGGCCGATTGTGAGGCGCGGACGGTCGAGGTCACGGACGAGCAGGCGGAGAGCGTACGGCAGGCGGCGTTCGAGTGCCCGTCGAAGTGCATCAACATCATCTGAGCCGGTAGATCCGAGATCTGATGGAGACGCGCGGGCGAGGCCTTGTCGTACGCTTAGGGGCGATTGTCGATGTCTGCTGCAAGTTTGAACGTATCCGTGTTAACGTCGCTGGACGCGGTGGACGACGTCGTTTACCAGCGTGAGGACGTCTTCGAATTGGCGGGCCGCGAACTGGCGGACCTTCAATACTCCTTGCTGCGTGACGCGGTGCTGCACCACTGGGATGCCTGCGACGCATACCGCCGGTATGCTGCTGTCGACGGCTGGTCGCCCGCCATGCTGGACGGACCGGACGCCGTCATCTCGATACCCTTGCTGCCTGCCACGGTCTTCAAACGGCGCGACGTGCTTAGCTGTGACCGGTCCGACGTGGTCAAGATCTGTACCAGTAGCGGCACACAGGGCTCCCGGAGCCGGATATTCCGCGACGACACAAGCCTGGAACGCTTTCTTGGGAGCATCGACCAGGGCGCCGATCTCTCGCTGCCCAACCGGGCCGCCCCGCGCCGGCTTCTTGTGCTCGGGCCCGACACGGACGAGGCCTCGGACCTCTGGTTCTCCTATGGGGTCCGGTTTCGGCGCGGTATCCAGATGCGGACGGCGTGGGGGGCGTCACCGACGCGGTCGGCACGCCTAGCCTGTGACCATGCAGAGCCATCCCTTTACGCTCGTGGACGACTCCCGGCCCCAGAACACGGCATGGCGCAACATGTCCTGGCCACCGGACCCGGAGTCGTGCCTCCAGGGACCGATGGTCGAACTCAGGCCACTGATCGTCGACCACGACACCGATGAGCTGTACGCGGCCCTGGACCACGATGCCGTCTGGCAGCACTTGCCCGGCCGCGCGACCGGGCCTGTCCGCGTACGCCGACATGTGGCGGCAGCGTCAGCTGGAAGGCCGGGTGCCGTGGATGGTGAGGCTGCGCGCCCCAGTGGCCGGACGGGAGGCCGGCGCCGTGGTGGGCACGTCGTCGTACCTCAACGCCTCGGTACCGGATAGCCGGCTCGAGATCGGCGCGACCGCCTTCACTCCCGCCGTGTGGGGAAGCGGCGTCAACACCGACGCGAAGCTCCAGTTGCTTGCTTACGCCTTCGATGAAATCGGCGCCGGCCAGGTGCAGTTCGTGACCGACGTTCGCAACAGGCGCTCCCAGCTGGCCATCGCCCGGCTCAGTGCCCGCTACGAGGGCACGCTTCGGCGCTACCAGAAAAGGACGGACGGCACGGTGCGGGACAGCGTGCTGTTCTCGGTGATTGCTGAGGAGTGGCCCGTGGTGCGCGAAGGGTTGCTGGAGCGGCTTCGTAGCGCCCCGATGGCATCCGTAGCGCGTGCCGGTGAAACGACGAACGCGTCGAAGTAGGCAAACGTCACACCTCAAAGGCCGGTTCAAGGCCTGCTTTTCCCGACTGACAGGCGTCGGATAATCACCCTGACCTGATCGAAGGAGCCGGACGATGAGCAACCGATATAACTGGGACGGTTCCCACGCAGGCCTCATCAGTCTGAAGCGAGCCATAGATCCCATACGCGCCCGGGTGGTCGCCCATCGCGTCTACGCAGAGCTGAACAGCCTGGAGCGGGTGCGCTCGTTTCTCGGAAACCACGCCTTCGCCGTGTGGGATTTCATGTCACTACTCAAGACGCTTCAACGGAATCTGACATGTGTCGAGGTGCCGTGGATTCCGGGTGGTCCGATGGCAAGCCGTCGGTTGATCAACGAGATCGTGTTGGTGGAGGAGAGCGACGAGTTGGCAGAGGGGTACATTAGCCACTTCGAGCTCTATCTGGACGCGATGACGATGGCGGGCGCGGATACCAAGCCGGTGGAGGTATTCCTGGAACAGCTGCGGGCGGGTACCCTGGTACCGAAGGCCTTGACGGTGGCGGAAGTGCCGCAGGCCGCTGCTGATTTCGTGGCGACGACGTGGCAGATCATCGAGTCCGCTCCGGTGCACTGCCAAGCGGCGGCGTTCGCGTTCGGGCGGGAGGACCTGATTCCGGAGATGTTCGAGCAGGTCATCAGGATCGAGTGCGCCGTCGGCACCTTGGACCTCTTCAAGAACTACCTTGTGCGGCACATCGAGGTGGACGGCGAGCAGCACACCCCTATGGCGACGCAGATGCTGATAGACCTGTGCGGCAACGATCAGGCGAAGTGGGATGAGGCCGCTGAGACCGTGCGCACAGCCCTTGAGGCACGGCTGGCTTTGTGGGACGGGATAGTGGCGACGTTCTAGTACTACAGCCACAGTGAGCTTTGACGCGCGGTCGGTCGACCCCGGTGGCTACAATCCGCAACCCCAGCCACCCCGCAGCCCATAGCCGGGTAACTACGACATCCGGCCTACTGCGAAGAGCCCCGGACCTCGCCCCAGCCCACCACCACCTCTACGGTGCGATGTCGGGCGGCGCCCGTCGACCAGGCCGCCGCGGGAGCTCGCAGCCGTAGTGCCCAACGGTGACTGGGCGGTCTGTCGGACTTACCCCGGCGCCGACTGGGCGCAGCCGGGCCTCAGAGCGCGGCAATACGCTAAGCAAAAAGGCGCCCGGACCTGCAAGATTAGCGGAATCTCCGACGGTGGGGCATACTGACGGTGAAGCTCCGCATACGAATCAATTGACTTAGATCTTGGATACAGGGTACCCACAGAGCCTAACCAGACACGATCTAGCTGGGGGACAAAATTGGCGACGCATGCGCGGTTAGCCGGTCCTGGCACGGCAGATCGTCGTGGATTGATGGAGCCTGGGTTGCCTGATAAGCTACCGTTGAACCTGACCCCCGGGAGCTAAAAACGTGCTGGCAAACCTCGGGTACTTTCTTCACCGCCGCCGGAATCTGGTCGGTGCCATCTCCCTGGGCTTCGTGATCCTGGCTGGAGCATGGGGCGGTAACGTGCAGAGCAAGATGAGCATCGCACGTGACTCCTTCGACGCCCCCCACGCCGAAAGTGTGGTCGCGCAAAAGGAACTGCAGCGGGTCGGCGGAGCGAGCCCGGAGCCTGACTTCGTGGCGCTGGTGCGCAACCCGCGGGGGATCGCCAGTTCGGACGGAAACGCGCAGGTCAAGCGTGTCGTCGATGTCATCGCCTCGCAGAGTGCGGTAGCCCGGTTAGCCGCCCCTTTCGGGACGCCTAACTCGCTGCGCACCCCTGTCTCCGCCGATGGCCATGTGACCTATGTGGCCGCCTTTTTCAGACCAATCGACGATACCACCGCCCAGACTGACGCTAAGCAGATCAAGAAGTCGCTGGCCGCCATTCAGGGCGTCGAGGCCGGTGGTCCGTTGCTGGTGTACTCGCAGCTAAATGACCAGGTCAAGCACGATGCGACGCTGTCGGAGCTGGTCGCCTTCCCCGTGCTGTTCATTCTCAGCTTCATCTTCTTTCGCGGAATGGTTGCGGCCGCAATGCCCCTGGTCATCGCCGCGGTCTCGGTCGTGGGCACCTTCGCGGTGCTGCGCACGGTCGTGGAGTTCACGAGCCTGTCCGTATTTGCGGTCAACCTCGTTACCGCGCTCGGACTGGGACTGGCGATCGACTACTCGCTGTTCATCGTCAACCGTTACCGGGAGGAGTTAGCGGCCGGGGGGCCGCCCGACTCGGTCCTGGCTCGCACGTTGGCCAGCGCTGGCCGGACGGTCGCATTCTCCTCCCTGACCGTGACGCTGGCGTTCCTCGCCCTGCTGGTCTTCCCCCAACAGAGCATCCGCTCGATGGGCGTCGGGGGGCTTGCCGTGGCGGCAATCTCGGGCATCGCCTCGCTCATCGTCTTGCCGGCGTTGCTTGCCAAGCTCGGCGAGCGGGTCAACTCCTTCGCGCCGGCGCAACTGCAGCGCGCCGCACGCCGCAGCGCACAGCCGGACGAGAGCGGTCCGTGGTACCGCCTGGCCTCATTCGTGATGCGTCGGGCGGCGGCGGTTGCCGTGGCCACGGCACTGCTTCTGATCGCGATCGGTCTTCCTGCGCTCGGGGCGAAGTTCGGACGACCCGACGCGACGGTCCTGCCCGCTGGTGCCAGTGCTCGCCAGGTCTCCGAGCAGATCAACACAGCTTTCGGAGCCAATGCCTCCGCTCCGATCGTCGTCGCCGTGCATGCGCCTCCAGACGCTTCAGCGCAAGTTCTCTCACTCGCTGGATCGGTCCGCGGGCTCCCTGGCGTCGTGGCGGTGCAACCGCCCCAGCAGGTCGGCCCGGGGCTCTGGCAGCTCAACGTGACCAGTCGCGGGGACGCCGTGTCGAGCAGCGCCCAGACTGCTGTTCGGAGCCTGCGTTCGATATCGGTCCCGCCCCTGCAGCTGAAGGTGAGCGGCGAGCCGGCCCGCTACGTCGACCAGCAGACCTCGATCGGCCACAAGCTACCGGCGGCGCTGACCCTGCTCGTCGTCACGTCGTTGGTGGCGCTGCTGTTCATGACCGGCTCGGTGGTGCTGCCTATCAAGGCGCTGGTGATGAATCTACTCACGCTGAGCGCAATGTTCGGGGTGCTGGTTCTGGTCTTTCAGGACGGGCACTTCCAGGGCGTGCTCGACTTCACCAGCTCTGGGGTGCTTGAGCCGGAGACGATGGTGCTGCTGTTCGTTGTCGCCTTTGCGCTGACCACCGACTACGGCGTTTTCTTGCTTAGCCGTATCAAGGAGGCGAGGGACACCGGCATGTCCAATACCGAGGCTGTGGCTCATGGACTTGAACGCACCGGACGCATCGTCTCGGCCGCGGCTCTGCTGATGTCCGTGGCCTTGGGAACGCTCGTGATCTCAAAGATCGAGTACATCAAGGAGCTTGGCCTCGGTGCGGCGTTCGCGATCGCCATCGACGCCTTGGTGGTCAGGCCCTTGCTCGTGCCCGCTCTGATGAAACTGCTCGGCCGCTGGAATTGGTGGGCGCCACCGAGGCTTCGTGCGATCGGGCAACGGGTCGCCGTCGAGGCGGCGGGGTCAAACGGTCGTAGCGACACCTCGATAGGATGATCGTGTTAGTGTCGAGAGACTGAACGGTGGATGGGTCGGCGAGAGCAGTTGAGTATCGAAGAACGGGAATTAATCTCTCGCGAGCTAAGCCGGGGCCAGTCGGTGAGACAGGTTGGGAAGCTTCTCGGTCGGCACCATTCGACGATTTCCAGGGAGATCTGCCGGAACGGCGGTGCGGTGGACTACCGGGCGGTCGGGGCGCAGCATCGTTGTGACACAAACCGGCTTCGACCGAAAGAGAGAAAACTGCTTGCGTCTGCACGGCTGCACGACGCGGTGAACGACGGCCTGCGAGAACAGTGGTCACCGAAGCGGATCAGCGTGAGACTGCGGAAAGAACATCCTGACGACGAGGGCATGCGGGTGTCACACGAGACGATCTACGAGTGCCTGTACCTCTAGGCCCGCGGCGAGTTGCGGACCGAGCTGAAGCTCGCGCTGCGCAAGGGCCGGACGAGGCGGGTGAACCGGTCGCGGACGACCGTGGCCAGGGGCCGGATCGTGGACATGGTCAACATCGACGAGCGGCCGAAAGAGGCCGATGACCGTGTTGTTCCCGGTTTCTGGGAGGGTGACCCCATTCTGGGTAAGGGAAACAAGTCCCAGATCGCCACGCTGGTCGAGCGTACCACCCGCTTCGTCATGCTCGTTCGCATTCCCTACGCCCGGAACGCCGAGAAGGTCGCCTACCTGCTGGCCCAGAAGATGGAAACCCTGCCCGACTTCAAGAAGAAGTCCGTCATCTGGGATCAGGGCAAGGAGATGGCCCGGCATGCGAAGTTCACCGTCCGCACCGGCATGCCGGTGTACTTCTGTGACCCCCATTCACCTTGGCAGCGTGGATCGAACGAGGACACCAACGGGCTGCTGCGGCAGTATTTCCCGAAGGGCACCGACCTGTCGTTGCATTCCCAGGAAGAGCTTGATAGTGTGGCCGCACAGTTGAATGGGAGGCTGTGGCAGATGTTGGACTGGTGGAAGCCGGTCGAAGTCTTCAAAGATTTGCTAGCAAAGCACGCGTCGCCTTGACCGCTTGATTCCGCCAAACCTCCGGGTCGGGCCTTAGGGAGATGGGCAGGATCGCGGCAGGGCGCCACGAAAACGTGCTGGCCGCGCGGAGCGAATCAAGCTGCTAGGTCGAAATTCGTCCGCGGTTTATTCGAGTGCCACCGCATCTTTCGGTAGCCACGCTCTGTAAGGGAAAGGAAAAATGAAGAACTCAGGGTTTGTCGACCGCATCGATCTTCCTATCGATCGGATTCCGAGCCGCTGGTACAACGTCATTCCGGACTTACCCCGCCTTCCTGAGAATTACATCGACAACTCCACCGGCGAGCCCGTGACGCAAGAGTACATGGAGCGGCTGCTGGTCAAGGCACTGGCCGCGCAGGAAAGCTCGATGGAACGCTGGGTCGCAATCCCCGAGCAGGTGCGAGAGGCGTATAAGCTCTGGCGCCCGACTCCCTTGGTCCGCGCTGTGGCGTTCGAACGGGAACTCGGTACGCCAGCGCAGATCTGGTTCAAGTATGAGGCGACCTCCCCGACCGGGAGCCACAAGCTCAACTCGGCGCTCGCGCAAGCCTACTACGCGAAACGGGACGGCCATACGCGCCTGGTAACGGATACCGGTGCGGGGCAGTGGGGAAGCGCGCTTTCCCTCGCCTGCAAACTCATGGGCCTCGATCTTCTCGTATTCATGGTGCGTGCGAGCTACCACCAGAAGCCATACCGCCGATACCTGATGGAGACTTACGGCGCCGAGGTCCGTCCGAGCCCGAGCAATACGACGGATTTCGGTCGGAAGATTCTCGCGGAGCGCCCTGACCACCCGGGCAGCGAGGCGACTGCCGTCAGCGAGGCCATCGAGTGTGTGTATGATGACGAAGGCGCTCGGCTCTCGGTTGGCGCCTTCTCCAACCACTGCCTTCTCCATCACACGGTGATCGGGCAGGAGCTACGCGAACAGCTCGCCCAGATCGGCCGGACTCCCGACTTCCTGATCGCTTCCGTCGGATGTGGCTCCAACCTCGGCGGCTTCGCGCTGCCGTTCCTGGAGGACAAGCTCAACGGAGCGGACATCACCATCCTGGCAGCCGAGCCGGAGGCATGCGCCCCGTTGACGCATGGCGAATACCGCCTCGACTTCGCCGACGCCGGCGGCCGGGGACCGGGGGTGTACACCTACACGCTCGGCCACGACTTCGTGCCTCCGCCCATCCACGCCGGCGGGCTGCGCTACCACGGTTGTGCCCCGCTCGTGGGTTTGATCCGGCACGAGGGCCTGCTCGATGCCGTGGCCTACCCCCAAACAGAGGTCTTCGACGCCGGGACCACGTTCGCGCGACTCCACGGCTACCTGCCGGCTCCCGAGAGCGCGCACGCCATCCGGGCGGTCATCGACGTGGCCAATGAATGTACGCGGACCGGACGCGAGGCGACGATCGTCTTCAACTACAGCGGACACGGACTGCTCGATCTCGAGGCCTACAGCCGCTACAACGCGGGCCTGCTCCGCGACGTCGAGGAGGAAGACTTCGCCGCTCCCAGCATGGAAGCGCTGCAGGTATGAAGTCATACTCGCTCTACATAGACGGCAAGGATATCGACGGTAGTCGATGGACATACGTCGTACGCGCCTCGGCTCTCCTCCACGATGCTAAAGTCGCGTTCCAGCACAAGCGGGCGCTCGAGCTCGGGCAGCCCGTCGAGCCGAACGAGGACGTCGTCGGTCGCTGCGCGATAGCGAGCCCCGAAGACAACGATCGCGCCCTTCAAGCGGCGCGGCGAGCAAGCCGCACTTTCCGGCTTCTCCCCCAGAAAGTCCGCAGCGAGATCGTCATCGAGTTCAACGAGACGCTGGCTGAGCGATCAGACGAGCTGATCGAGATCCTGATGGCCGAGGGCCATCCCCGCCGGCTCGCCCAGTGGGAGGTGAGCGGCATGTTGCGCGGCTGCGACGAACCAACCATCAGGTGGTATGAAAGTCAACTTCACCAGTCGTTCGAATCGGACGGCCGCCGGCTCGAGCTGGTTAGGAAGCCCGACGGCGTGGTCTGCGTCAACCCGCCCCAGAACGCGTCTGGATCAAACTCCGGGCTGGGAGTGCTGGCGATCCTGGCCGGCAACGCGCTCGTCGTGAAGGCACCTCGGTCGTCACCGCTGAGCGTGATGTTCGTCTACCGAGACATCCTCGCGCCCATCCTCGAGCGGCGCGGTGCGCCGCCGGGCACACTGAACCTGATCAGTGGCAACGCGAGAAACATCCTTCAAACCTGGACGCGCAGCCCACTAGTCGACGACATCTTGTTCTTCGGCGACAGCGCGGCGGGTCTCAAGCTCGGGGAGGAGTGCGTCAAGAACGGCAAGAAGGCGATTCTCGAGCTGGCCGGCAATGACGGCTTCGTCGTCTGGCGCGACGCGGATCTCGACGCCGCGGCACGCGCCCTCGAGGAATGCTTCTACGGGTCCAGCCAGATCTGCATGGTTCCGAAGTGCGCGGTCGTCCATCCAGACGTCGCCGATAGCTTCCTCGAGCTCTTCCTCGCACGTGTGAAGAGGCTCCGCCCGGGTTACCCGGAGGACCCGGAGATCCTACTGAGCCCGGTGTTGAAGGTCGATCGCTACTTCGACTTCCTGGCCGAAGCGCGCGGAAATGGGGGCGACGTTCTCTGCGGGGGCGAGCGGGTGGACGTCGACGGGGTGCCGTCGACCACGGGCCTGTTCCTGGAACCCACAGTGGTCCGCATCCGCGGCCTCGAACGGGCAAACGGCCTTTCCTGCGTCCGCGAGGAGACGTTCTTCCCGCTGCTCCCGATCGTCGTCCCCGAGCCAGCCTCCGACGGCAAGTTGCTGGAGGACGTGATCGAGTTCCTCAACGGGAACGAGTACGGGCTCCGCAACTCGGTCTGGACCGGCGACGAGCGGATCGCTCACCGGTTCACCGAGGACGTGATGAACGGTGGTCTGCTGAAGATCAACGACTCCCACATCGGGTTCATCTCGTATCTGTCTACCCACGGGGGCACTGGCCGAACGGGGGGTCCTTACGGAGAGCTCAACTACGTCGGACTCCGGACCACGCACATGCAGGGGATTTCGTGGGGTGACGGAGACCCGCGGCCGCTGGATCCGCGGGTCGTGCCGGTCGCCAAGACGGTGCAGGGGTAGGGCCATGTCGACTAACGGTCAGGCCGCGATCCCGTCGGGGGAAAAGCACACGGCCAGCGGGCACTACGACGTGATCATCGTGGGCGCTCGCTGTGCCGGATCGTCGCTCGCCACATTGCTCGCACGCGAGGGCATGAGAGTCGCCGTGGTCGAGCAGGCGAAGTTTCCGAAGGAGACACTCTCTTCGCATCTCATGGAGGCGGACGCGCTCTTGTTCCTGAAGCGGCTCGGTGTGCTCGAGTCGGTGCGAGAGACCGGCGTGCGCTTCATGACGCAGGTCGACATGAGGCTCAACGACCTCCGGATCGCGTCGCGCTTCCCGCTTCGATTCGACGATGTCGGCGGGGCCGCGTTCCTCCGTCGTCACCTTCTCGACTCGATCCTCGCCGATGCCGCGGCCGAGGCGGGTGCCGACGTCCGGATGGGTACGAAGGTCGTTGAGGTGCTCTGGCATCGCCAGCGCGTGTCCGGTGTACGGGTCCAGCACGAGACCTCAGAGACCAGGCTTTACGCGCCCCTGATCGTCGGTGCCGACGGCCGGGCGTCAACCGTCGCCTACATGTGCGGTTCGCGTAAGTACAACGTCCGCCCCAACGAGCGTTCGTACTACTTCACCCTCTTCGAGGGCGCCCACCCGTCGTCTTCCGACCGGTTCGTGTTCCATCGGTGGGGTGACCGGATGGTGTGGGCCGGGCCGGCGGACAGCGGGCTCTACCTCGTCGGAGTCTCTCCTGAGGCGCATGAACGCGACTATTTCCGGAGCAATACCGAACTGGGCCTCATGGCCCACATGCGAAGCTGCGACTCCACGGCGGAAGTGCTCGCTGACGCGTGCCTCGCGGCGAAGATCTCCGGCATCAGGAGATTTGACGGATACTTCCGGCAGGCTTCGGGTCCCGGCTGGGTTCTCGCCGGCGACTCGGGGCACTTCAAGGATCCCGCTCTCGGCAGAGGGATAGGCGACGCCTTCATCCAGGTGGAGGCACTCGCACGCGTGATCAGCTCGGGCCTCGACGGGTCCGGCGGCCTGGACCCGTCGCTGCGCCGGTGGGGCGAGTGGAGAGACAAGCGGTTCGAGGGCCATTACTGGCTCGCGACCGACCTCGGCGGGGCCGGCTCCTTCCCGACGATGGTCCCGGAAGCCCTCCGGCGCTTGGAGGAGCGCGGGGAACTCGACCGTTTCTTCGACCTCTTCAGCCACCGTTCGCGCTACTACGACGTCTTTCCGCTGCGTGACGTTGGGGTCGCAACCGGGCGCCTACTCCTGTCCGGGCGCTGCAAGCGTGCCCCGCTGGTCAAGGAGGCCGTGACGCTCCTGGCCCGTGAGCCCCGCCGCCGGTGGATCAACCGCCATCCGGACCTCGCCGCCTCGGACATCACCGCGGCGCCGGCCAACCGGCCGCGGACCGTCGAAGGCACGACCCCCGCGCCGACCTTGGCCACCGATGGAAGCCGGTGACGTGGACGGGTCGAGGGACAACGGACGTCTGGACGTGCGGCACGTGACAGATGAGGCCCGGTTCGAGGCCGACACGATCGTGATCGGCGCCGGGCTCGCCGGGCTGACTGCGACGCGGGAGCTGAAAGAGGCCGGGTGGACCGTACGGCTGCTCGAAGCTCGTGAACGCGTGGGCGGACGACTCAAGGGCTACTCGCTAGGCGACGGCAAGGCCGTGGATCTTGGCGGGGAATACTTCGGCGACAAGAGCACCGCGATCGCGGAAGTGGCGCGATCAGTGGGGGTCAACGGGTTCCGAACCTATGACAAAGGCAAGCGGGTCTCACTTATCAACGGACGTCGATTCGAGTACACGGGTCTGTTCCCGTGGCGGATGGGGCCGGCAACGCTGGCCGACCTCGGACAGGCGGTGCTGAAGATTGAGCGGCTCGCACGCACGGTTCCACCCGACGGGCCGTGGAAAGCCCGGAACGCCGAAGAGCTGGACAGCCAGACGTTCTGGTCGTGGTGCCGGCGCAACGTGGCCACATCGACGGCGCGCGCGTTTCTCACCATGGCGACCGAGGCCGCGTACTGTGCGTCCCCGGCTGACTTGTCACTCCTGCACGTCCTGTACTACGCGAACGCGTCGGGTGGCTTCCGCTACCTCCTAGAGATCAGCGGCGGCATCCAGCGCTACCGCTTCGACGGGGGCGCGCACAGCATTCCCACGAAGTTGGCGGCCCGGCTAAGGGACGAGGTGCGCCTCGGCGCCGTCGTCCGGAAGATCGAGCAGCGGCCGGACTCGGTCGTCGTCACGGGACCCGGCTTCAAGGCGCAGGCGCGCTGGGTCGTCGTCGCCATACCGCTGACCCTGGCCGGGCGGATCACCTACGAGGAGGCGTTGCCCGGCTACCGCGACCAGCTAACGCAACGCATGCCGGCGGGTGCCGCGATCAAGTGCATCGCGATCTACGACGAGCCGTTCTGGCGCGACGCGGGGCTCAGCGGCCAGGTGACAATCAACGACGGGCCGTTCCGCGTGGCGTTCGACACCTCCCCGCCCGACGGCAGCCCCGGTGTTTTGTCCGTCTTCGTCACCGGATCGGCGGCGTGGACGCTGACCTGCCTCCCACGCGCGGAACGTCGCGTCGCAGTGCTCGACGGGCTGGTCCGGGGGCTCGGACCACGTGCCGGCAAGCCGACCGACTTCGTCGAGCAGAACTGGCTGGACGAGGAGTTCACTCGCGGCTGCTACCACGGGTTCGCGCCTCCCGGGGTGTACACGGCCTGCGGGCCGGCGCTTCGTGCGCCGATCGGGCGCATCCACTGGGCGGGCACGGAGACGGGTGTCCATCAGATGGGCTCCATGGGCGGCGCCATCGACTCCGGGCGCCGCGTGGCCCAGGAGTTGCTCGCACGTGAGGCGAACGCGCTCGGTCCAGGCGCCACGATCGTGGGCGCGGCGGCCCATGGGTAGCAAAGCGAGTTGCCCCGCGTCCGCGCCGCCCCTTCTCGTCGTCGGCGGATACGGCCTCGTGGGCGAACAGGTGTCGCGGCTGCTTCGTCGACGCCATCCGGATCTTCCACTTCTGCTCGGCGGTCGCCATCCTGAGCGTGCCCGTGGGCTGGCGGCCTCGATCGGGGCCTCAACCGTCGCCATCGACGTCAAGGTGAAGCAGCCGCTCGCGTCCCTCGCGGAACACCCAGCGGCGGTGCTCGCGGCGGTCAGCGATCCAGGTGATCACCTGCTCGTCGACGCGATGCGGCGCGGGATTCCGATCGCGGACATCAATCGGGCCGGCCACGCGAATATCCTCGACGTGGCCGTCGCCGCGGCCCGTGAACGCCCGTCCGCGGCGGTACTCCTGTCGGGAAGCTGGCTGGCGGGGTTGTCCGCCCTCATGGCCGCCGCGGCGGTCCGCGAGCTCGGTCAGGCCGAGCGGGTGGACATCTCGGCCCTGGCCTCGTCCGATGACCGTGTCGGTCCTGACTCCTGGGGTTTCAGCGACCGGCTCGCCTGGCCTTACTACGCGATGCACCTCGGCAAGCGGCACCCCGCTCACCCGCTGACGGGCCTGCGCCACGTGCGCTGCGCGGACGGCCGCGAGCGTCCGGCGGCACTCGTTGGGACGCTCGAGCAGACCACGTTGCCGCTTACGCTCGGCGTACCGACGGTCGAGACGCGCATGGCCCTACAGAGCGCGGTCGCGCTCTACGGACTCGTCGGGCTGAAGCGCTCCGGCGCCCTGCGCGCACTTGCGCGGCCGGCACTGCGGCGCATCCGCGCGGCCCTGCTTGAGCGCCCGGGAACCGGCGATTTCGCCGGCATTACGGTCACCGCCGAGGGCCCGACCCGCTCGGTGTCGGTCGATCTGCTCGACACCCGAGGGCAGGCACACCTGAGCGCCATCGGAGCCGCCTGCGCCGCCGAGCGGGTGCTCGGGCCAGGGCTTCCGGCCGGCATCTCGTTCCCCGAGCAGTACGCGGAGCCCGCGGCGGACATCGAAATGTTGCGGGAGGCCGGGGTTATGGTGCGTTTGACCGGCTTTACCGGAAATATTCCTCGCCCTCAGCATCGCGACGTGATGTCACTGAGGGCGGCGCGAGAAGAGGTCGCATAGCCATGAACAGAAGCGACACGCCGAGTCTGCTGCTCTGCACCCTGCGTGCCGTCGGCGGCGCCGCATTCCTGGCGCCCGCGCTCGGGGCAAAAAAGTTCGGCATCAACGACGACGCTGAAGGGACGTACCTCGTCCGCCTCTTCGCCGCGCGCAACGTGGCCTTGGCCGGCGGGCTGCTCGCGAGCAGAGGCGAGGCACGGCAGCTTTTATACAAGGCCGGCATCGCCTGCGATGCCCTCGACATCGCGGCCGGGCTACTCGGATTCCGCGCGGGAAAGGAGCGTTCGGCCGTGGTGGCCGACATGGGCGCCTCAATCGTCGCGACGCTGCTCGGCGTGGCCGGACTGATGATGGATCGGCGAGCGAGGGGGGCGCGTTCCCGATGACGACGGTCTCCCCGAACGTGGAAAGCGACCGGGCCGCTACGCCGACGACGGACCGCGAAGACACGGTGTGCGTCATCGGCGCCGGATCCGCGGGCATCGCGATGTGCCGCGCGCTCGCGCTGAGGGATATTCCATTCGACTGCTACGAGCGCCGCTCGGAGATCGGTGGCCTGTGGCGCTATCCCGCACAAGGCGGCAGCACTTGCGCGTATATGTCGCTGTTCGCGAACACGTCGAAGACGGTCATGCAGTACCCAAGCTATCCGATGCCCGACGGCTATCCGGACTATCCGCACCACACACAGGTGGCGCGGTATTTCGATGATTACGTCGACCACTTCGGCCTGCGTAAACACATCCGGTTGGAGACGGAGGTGACCCGCGTCGAGCCCGCGACCGGCGGCGGCTGGGCGGTAACACTCGGCGACGGGACGGTTCACCGGTATCGCGCAGCAATGGTGGCATCGGGAGGACGCCACGGCGTGCCCGTCTACGGGCAGTTCGACGGAACCTTCACCGGCCGGGAAATCCATGCCGTCGACTACGACGGCCCAGCGGATTTTGCGGGCCAGCGCGTCGTGATTCTCGGACTCGGCGCAACGTCAGCAGACATTGCCACCGAGGTGTCGCGGGTCGCCGCAGCCACCCACCTCTCGGTGCGCACCGGCCACTACGTCGTGCCCAAGATTCTCGAAGGGCACCCGATCGACAAGCTCTCCCCGTTCATGAAGAAGCTGTCGGTCGAGCAGCGACGCCCACTGCTGACACTGATGATCAAGATCGTGCACGGCGACATGACGGCTTATGGCCTCCCGGCACCGCCGTACAAGCCCGGGCAGGGTCCGCTGATCTCCAACAGCGAATTCCTGCCGGCCATCGTGCACGGGCGCATCGCTCCCAAGCCGACGATCACGGCCGTCGAAGGACGTATGGTGCGCTTCGCCGACGGACAGGCGGTCGAGGCGGACGCGATCATCCACTGCACCGGCTACCGGATCGCCTTCCCGTTCCTCGATGACGCTCTTGTCAGTGGCGGAGAAGACGCGCCGCCACTTTATCACCTGGTCGTGCCGCCGGAGATCCCGGGACTCTACTTCATCGGGCTGATCCACTCGATGATGTCACTCATGCCGCTGGCCGAGTTCCAGTCGGAATGGGTCGGTGACCTGCTCACAGATGCGGTCGGACTGCCGTCGCGCGCGCAGATGTGGTCACAGATCAGGCGCGCCCGGCGCCGCCAGGACAAGCGATTCCACAGTTCCTCGGGCCACCTGCTGGTGGACCCCAATGAATACGAGCGGCTCATCGCGGCCGAGCGCCGCACATACGCAACAACCGATCGCGCGGATGTCCGCACAGTAACCCGATGGAAGAGGTGAGTCACATGCGTTCGACCACAATCGACCCGACGGCGAGGTCCATGGTCCCTCTCACCGAAAGGCGTACCGACCCGACGAAGTTGCTCCGCGGCCAGTTCCAGCCGCGGCGCGTGTCGCTGCGCAAGCCGGTCAACGTCGGATTGATGGCTGAACTCGCCGCGGAACGGCACGGCCGCGTCCCGATCTATCTGGATCAACCGTTCACCTGGGATCCCGAGCAGCGGGTCGAACTCGACTAT
This sequence comes from Frankia sp. Cppng1_Ct_nod, assembly GCF_920656135.1. Taxonomy (NCBI): domain Bacteria; kingdom Bacillati; phylum Actinomycetota; class Actinomycetes; order Frankiales; family Frankiaceae; genus Frankia; species Frankia sp. Cppng1_Ct_nod. The sequence goes on from NZ_CAKKTK010000028.1 coordinate 48,370, forward strand.
GTCGAGTGCGCGACGCTGGTGGGTCGGATGTCGGCGGCGCTCAAGGAAGCCGGTGTCAAGCGGTGGGACCGCGTGGCGATCGTCAAAACGCCGAACTATGACGTCCAGTCCCTCGCCTGGGCGGCGGCCCGCATCGGCGCTATCCCGGCGCTCATCTCGGCACGCCTGGACGTGGACATCATCAACATCTTACTTGAGCGTCTCCAGGCCCGGTTCCTCATTACCGACCCTGAAGTCGCCCAGCATGCCCGTCTGGACGCGGCCCGCCTCCGTGCCCTGTCCTGCACGGCCATCGCCCGCATTGATGGCGGGATACCGGTGGAAGACCTGTGGGGCGGTCCGGTGCCCGCGCCGAGCCCGCTCAAGGATGACGAGCCGATGATGATCACCCATACCTCGAGCACGACCGGGGTGTCGAAGCTCGCCGAAGCCTCCGCGACAGGCGTGACGTTTTCAGCCTTTATGGAGTCCATTTTCCCGTTCGTCCATTCCGCTGACGAGTTGTTCGCGAGCGCCATCTCGCACGTGCACGTGCGAGGAGCTGTGACCCAGATGGCTTCGTTCTCCCGCGGCACCCCGCTGCTCGGCATCGGCAAGCCCGACGACGACACCATCGTGCGCACGTTCAGCCGGTACCGCCCTACGATCGTGGAGGCACACCCGAACGCCTTCGTTGGCTGGGAACAGCTGGTTGACGACCGCTCACAGCCGTTCTCGAGCGTTCGCGTCTTCTTCAACACCTTCGATGCCATCCACCCGCGTACTATTCGCCGACTCCTGGCCGCGTCGAGGCGTGCGTTCCCGGTGTGGATCCAGTGCTACGGAATGACCGAGACACAGGTGGTGTCGGTCCGCACCTACACGAAGCGCGCGGCAGAACGGCTGGGCAGCCGCGACTCGCGCAGCGTCGGATGGCCGGTTCCCGGAGTACGCGTCCGGATCGCGGATCCGCAGACGGGTCGCCGTCGGCGTTCCCAGACCGAGCCAGGGATGATCCAGGCCAGGACGCGGGCGCGGGCACTCTCGTTCGTCGGCACGCCCGAAAAGTTCTCGGAGCGCCGGCACGGCAAGTGGTTCGACACCGGGGACTGGGGGCGTCGGGGCCGCTGGCACCAGGTCGAGGTGCTCGACCGCGTTGCGGACCGCATCGAGGGCGTCGAGAGCTGTCTGTGGATTGAGGACGTGCTCCTGGACCGGATCCCCGACGCGGAGGAGATCGTGGTCGTGCCGGACGAGCACGGTGAGCCGGTCGCCGTCGTCTGCATGCGCAACGGGAAGTCGCTCGGCGCCGACGCCTGGCGGGCCGCGTCCGCCGGTATCACGGGCCTCGGAGAGCCGTTGGAGGTCACGACCGGCGAGTTGCAGCGGACCGCGACCGTCAAGGCGCGGCGCTACCTCCTCACCGAGATGATCCGAGACCGCAACAACGGGCGCTCGGCAGCGGTCCGCCCGGAGGTCGTGCTGCGCGAGGGGGCGTAAGGGGAAGCGCTGCCTCCGATTCCTAGACGTGAGCGCCGGACGGTGACCCGAAAGATAGGAGAGACATTGCACGACATCAGCGAGAACCCATCGATCGAGGCCGATGTCATCGTCGTCGGTGCGGGTTTTGCCGGGATCACCGCCGCGCGCGAACTGAAGCGGGCCGGCAAATCCGTGGCGATGCTCGAGGCCCGCTCGCGCCTCGGCGGTCGCTCACTCAGCCGGCCGATCGGCGACGGCAAAGTCGTCGAGCTGGGTTGCGAGTTCCACGGCCAGTCCGACTCGGTGAGCGCCCGGACCGCCCGATCGGTCGGCATCGGCTCCCACAAGGTCTACGACGACGGATACAAACTGATTGACGACGGCGGCCGGATTGCCCGCTGGAAGGGCGCGATACCCAAGGTCAGCCCGGCCGCGCTCGTGGACTTCGGGCAGGCGGCGCTCCGCATCGAGCGGATGAGGCGTGAGGTGCCACAGGAAGCGCCCTGGCAGGCTCCCCACGCCGTGCAATGGGACAGCGAAACGATGTGGTCCTGGACTCAGCGCAACATCCGCACCAAGGCTGGGCGGTCGCTGATGCGGCTGCTGATCGAGAGCGGGATGGCCGCCTCGCCGGCCGAGGTATCCGTCCTGCACGTCTTGAACTACTCGAACGGCACTGGCGGCTTCCGGGCGATGACGACGGTCACCGGAGGCACCCTGGAGAACCGCTTCGTCGGCGGTTCGCACGGCCTTGCATTGCGGCTCGCGCAGAGCGTGACGGCAGAGACCTACGTGGGCGCGGCGGTGCGACGAATCAACCACTTCAGCGATCACGTCCGCGTAAGCGGCTCCGGGTTCGAGGCGGTAGGCCGACGGGTGGTCGTCGCAGTGCCAGTGCCGCTGTCCGGCCGGATCGAGTACGACCCCGTCCTGCCGGCGTACCGCGACCAGCTCACCCAGCGTTTGACATTCGGTTCGGCAATCAAGTACCTCGCGCTCTATGACGAGCCGTTCTGGCGCGCCGCGGGACTGACCGGTATGGCGATCAGTCACACTAGCCCGGTCCGGGCGGTGCTGGACGGTAGTCCGCCCGACGGCTCGCCTGGGGTTCTCACTGCCTTCGTGACCGGTCCGGCGGCCCACGCTGTCGGTCGCCTGAGCGAGGGGAAGCGCCGCGAACTGCTGTTACGCGAATTCGTACGCTACTTCGGCCCGCGCGCCGGTAAGCCGTACGACATCATCGAGCAGAACTGGATGGCGGAGCCCTACACTCGCGGCTGCTACCACGCTTACGCACCGCCTGGCCTCTACACAGAGTACGGGCCGGCGCTCAAGGAACCGATCGGCCGCATCCATTGGGCCGGGGCGGAGAGCGTGCCCGTCGAGTTCGGCTCGATGAGCGGGGCGATCTATTCCGGCCAGCGGGTCGCGACCGAAATCATCGCATGCGACGCCGATGACGGCCCCGGGCACCTGACGGCCGGGCCGGGGAAACCAGCGACCAGTCGATCTGTCCTATGACGGGAGATGAGCAACATGCGTGACGAATGGACGAGCATGCGCGAGAAGCTGACGGCTATACCGGACAAACGGGCGAGCTGCAGCTTAACAACACGACACACCTCAAAATAGGGTCGCGTTGTGTTTCTCTCCGCGCATATTGCTGACGTCGGTGTCAAAAAGGCAGTCGCGGCACTGCGATCGCGGCCCGACCCGGACACGATCGACGGTCTCCGCTATGCGGAAACCTGGTTGATGAGTCCCCTCCGGAAGGGATTGTTACCCTCGCCGGAAATCCGCGGCGTCGCCTTGATCGCCGCATGGGACGACGACCAGTCGCTCGACCGGTTCCTGTCCCACCCGCTCGCAAAGCCGTACGAGCAGGGATGGCGGGCTCGGTTCGAGCCGGTCCGCACCGTCGGCGCGTGGCCCGGGTTGCCCGACCTGCCGAGGCGGGAGCGACCCACAGAGGACCAGCCGGTCGCAGTGCTCACGATGGCGCGGATGCGGCTCACGCGAATCAGGGCGTTCGCGGCAGCCGCGGCACCGGCTGAGCGGGAGGCACTTCATCACCCCGCGTTCCTCGAGGGGGCCTCGCTCATGCACCCGCCCAACCTGATAAGCACGTTCACGCTGTGGCGGACCGCCCGAGAGATGCGCCAGTACGCGGTCGGGTCCTATCCGGGAGGACACGTACGAGCGATGAAGAAGCACGAGGAACGCGTGTTTCACCACGAGACGGTATTCGTGCGGCTTCGACCGTATGCGGTAGAAGGACGGTGGAACGGACGCAACCCGCTCGATACCCTGGAACCGCTATCGACGGCCTAATAATACAGTAACACTTTCATGATCTAAAACTTTGGCCGTGCTCGTGACCTGTACTGACGCAGTCGATCTTTGGTGTTGCTCGAACTCGTCGCAGGCGTGTCGCGGACGAAACGCCGGAAGGTGTTGCTGTAGTACTA
>NZ_CAKKTK010000029.1:0-51676 GCF_920656135.1 Frankia sp. Cppng1_Ct_nod
TCAGGCACCTTAGCGAGCGCATCTGCGGTTTGTCTTCTGGAAGAGCAGCCGGATTCACGGAGCTACCAGGCGCCTCACCGAGGGTCGGCCCGGCCGTTACGCAACCGTGCCCGTCAGGCCGGAACGTGCCCGTCAGGTTCGTCGGACGAGGCGGCGGCCCCACCAGACCCACCAGGCCAGGGTCTGGGTGACCAGCGCGAACCCGAACAGCAGGTCCTCGACCGGAGCATGCACGATCCGAAGGCCGACGATCATGCCCGGGTTGTACGTGACGATCCGCAGGCCGGTGAGAAGACCGTTCGTGACCAGCTGAAAGCCGGCGATGATGGCGTAGGCGACCCAGAAGGCCCGGCGGGTGAGCACCCGGGTCCGCAGCAGCGCCATATCGAGCACCACGGTGACGGCGACGCCGACCACGGCCAGCGCGGTGTAGGTCAACCCTCGTCCCCGGGCGGGGGTTCATCACCCACCGGCCAGCCCTTCACAGCCCGGACGGCCTCCAGCGTGAGCACCGCGCAGACCGGCACCACCGCGAAAAACAGCAGCTCCTCCAGTGGCAGCCGACCGGGCAGCAGCACCCCGGTCATCCGCCCACGGTCGTAACCCCAGTGCCGGCGGGAGATCGCGTAGACATCCCAGGCGACGAAGACGACGGCCACCGGGATGATCGTCAGCAACAGCCGTACCGGACGCGCATACACCCGGGTGCGCAGGAACAGCTCCAGCGGCGCGGTGCCCGCCAGGCAACCCGCCAGTACGGCCAGGTAGCTCAGATGCCCCACCAGGACCGCGATCGGTCAGGCCGCGCGCAGCCGGCCGGCCAGCGCCGCCGCGGCGGTACCCGGCCCGCTCGCCCGGGTGATGCCCCGGACGACCACGACCCGCCGGGCCCCGGTGTCGAGGACCTCATCCAGGGTCGTCCCGTCCACACCCCCGGTGACGAACCAGGGCTTGGCGCCGGACGTGAACGGCGGGGCAAGTCTGGCGGCGAGTCGTGGCAGGTCCAGCCCGACCGGCGGGCGTCCCTGCTTGGTCGGCGTAGCCCACACCGGGCCGACGCAGAAGTAGTCCACGTCGGGATCCTCCATCGCGGCGGTCAGCTGGTCGGGGTCGTGCGTGGACTGCCCGATCAGCACATCCGGGCCGAGCAGCCGGCGGGCAAGCCGTGGCGGGATGTCGTCCTGGCCGACATGTAGCAGGTCAACGCCGGTGAACGCGGCAAGGTCCGCACGGTCGTTGGCGCTCACCAGCGCTCCGTGCCGCCGCGCGGCCTCCCCCATCGCGGCCAGCTCGTCGGCTTCGGGTTGCCACTCCATCCCCTTCTCGCGAAGCTGGACGACATCCACCCCACCGGCGAGGACGTCGTCGAGAAACGCGGGAAAGGCCGGTTGGAGCCCGGTGCACAGATACAGCCGGGCGTCCGCCAGGCGGACGAGACGGGCCTGCGCCGCCGACGACGGCACACTCGACGTGGATTCACCGCAACGCTGCTGCCCCATGGCCCGACCCTATGCGCGGGTCAGAAAGCCAGGGCCTGGGCCCGGCGCTTGACCTCCCGACCACGGTTCTCCGCCAGCGCCCGCGCCGGGGTGCCGGGCAGGGTCGGGTCCTCCCGGAAAAGCCACTCCATCGACTCCTCGTCTGTGAAGCCGGCGTCGGCAAGAACGGTCAGCAGGCCGGGGAGCCCTTTGACGATCTCGCCGTCCTGGACGAACTCCACGGGTACCCGCAGGACACCGTCGGATCGCACGGCGAGCAGCTTGCGGTCCCGCACCATCTGGCGTACCCGGGTAATGGGCACTCCGAGCCTGTCAGCAACATCGGGCAGGGTCAGCCAGTCCACGCTCAAAGTAAACACCGGGAAACAACCTTGTGGTCAGATCGGGGCGACATCGGATCGGGACGGAGTCAAGGCCGGAGTCAAGGGCGGAGTCAAGGCCGGAGCCACCGGAGTCCCGCCGGCGGCCACCGACCGGGTGGCGGCCTCCATCACGGCTACCACCCGGCGGGCCTCATCCACCGGGTACGACAGGGGCCAGCCCGACAACAGGCAGTCCGCGAGATCGCTGTGGAAGGCGGCGGGAACCGACCGCGGGAACGCCAGGCGGGTTCGGCTCCCGTTCTCGGCGACCAGGTTCAGCGGACTGGACACGGCACCAAGCGCGCGTTCGGCGTGTCGCCCGGAGCGTGGGCCGCCACCCGCCGGCTCGGTGGAGATCTCGCTGACGATCGAGCCGGCGGTGCCGAGCAGGTGGAATTTCGGCAGCGGCGCGGCTGCCACGTCGGAAATGGTGACCTGGGCTTCGGTGCCGTCCGCGAAGTGCAGCAGAATCCGGGTGTGGTCGGCGTTGCTTACGTGGTGCCAGACCCTCTTGTGCGCGGACGCCGACACCCACTCGACGGGTCCGGTGAGCAGGTCGAGGACCCAGTCCAGCGGGGCGAATCCACGGTCGTAGACGGCACCCCCACTCACTCTGGCGTCGTCATGCCAGGTGCCGGTGGGACGCACGAAACCACCCTGGAAGGTCTCCAGCCACAGCACGTCACCGACCGCGCCACCTCCGACCGCCATCCGCAGCGCCCGGTAGCCGGGATCGTCCCGCTGGTCGCAGTGGACCGCCAGCACAAGTCCGCGCTCGGCCGCGGCGGACGCAAGATCGTCGGCCTCCTGTGTCGACAGGCAGAACGGCTGCTCGACCACGACGTGCTTGCCGGCATCCAGCGCCCGCATGGCCCACTCGGTGTGGATGTGCGTCGGAGTGGCGACGATGACCAGACCGACGTCGGGATCGCTCACCAGCTCGGCCGGGTTGGCGATCCGACGGGCCCCGCGGTCCCCACCACGGCCGGGCGAACGGGACCCTCCGTCACAGATCGCGGCCATCTCCAGGCCTTCCGTCGCCTCGACGGCCATGTGATGGAAGGCCGCGGAATCGGCCGTGCCGAGCAGTCCCACCCGAACCGGCGGCCCGTCGAGCACCCCGAGGGCGTGGCGTAGCCAACGTCCGATCAGCCGATGGTAGGCGGGATCAGCAAGCGTCTGCTCACTGGTACCCAGGGTGAACATGCCGAGGCCCGTCGACGGGCGCCAGGTGCACACGGGATGGTCCGCCAGCTCGTGGCGGACCATCAGCAGCTGCTCCACGTCATCGGCGATCTTGTCGGGTATCACCCACTGGTCGATCGGGCGGAAGTCACCGATACGCGCCGTGAACTCCACCCCGGCCGGACCAGGGATCAACCGAAGTTCGTGGACGGGGGTCACCCGGCCCGGCAGCAGCCCGGACGCCTCGACCAGGGGGCTGTCCGGTGGCAGCGATCGCAGGGTGGGGCCGGCGAGCAGTACCGGGACGGACTGGCGCGCCCGGTCGAGCACGTCCTGTTCGACGCTGTCGAGCGGCCGGTCGATGAGAACGAGGAGAGCGTCCGCGGACCTCGCGGACGTCGGCCCGAGCCCGGCACCCCGCAGGTGGTCGCCGAGTACGCTCGCGCCGGAAAGGTTCGAGACCAGGTGGATGCGGGGCACGCTGGCACTTTAGTAACAGCTCCCCCGTCATCCCACAGGGGGTCTCGCCGTGGAACACCGGCGACTCGCAACCGGATCGGCGGACACCGGACGACCCGTGGGATGTGAGCGTCCGGCGCGTCACGCGAGGGGCGTCGCCAGGTCGGCGAACCTGTCCGGGTCGACCGTGCCACCGGCCGCCATCAGCCGCCGGCCACGTACGACATCCGCCGGACGACCGACCGCCAGCACCGCGGCCAGCCGGTCGTCACCGTCGAACCAGCCGGCCGACCAGCCCTTGGGCTGCGTCGGATCGCCCCGCCACACCGGCGTCGCGCCGGCCGGGCGAAGTCCGGCGAACTGGACCATGCGGCCGAACTGCTCGGACCAGAAATAGGGCACCGGGTCGTACACGGCATCGGCGCCAAGAAGTGCCGCCGCGGCGACGGCAGGTGACTGCTGGGCGCAGTCCCAGTGCTCGACCCTCAGACGAGTGGCATACCGCCTCGACCACCACGCGGCGCTGTCGCCGACGCAGACGACCGGGACCGGCCAGGTCGCGGCGAGATGTTCGTCCACGACAACCCCACGGTCGATCTCCAGCCCGGAGCCGGCCAGCCAACCAGTCGACGGCCGGACACCGACACCGACGACGACCTCGTCGGCGACAACATGATCACCGCCGGCGAGGTCCAGGCCATCCGGCCGGACGGCGTCCACCGAGGTACCGAGCCGCAGCGTCACCCCTGCCCGCGCATACCAGTCGATCAGGTGGGAGCCGACGTCCTCCCCCAGCGCCTGCGCCAACGGTGTGGCCGCGGCCTCGACGACCGTCACCTGCGCGCCGGCTGCCGCGGCGGACGTGGCCACCTCGGCACCGATCCAGCCGGCGCCGACCACGGCGAGACGAAGACCCGGGCGCAGCACGTCGCGCAGCGCGCGGGCGTCGTCGATGGTGCGCAGCACCCGCTGCGGCCCGTCGCCGGGCAGCCGCACCGGGTCCGCGCCGGTCGCGATGACAAGCCCGTCGAAGTCGAGCGGACCGCCGTCGGTCTCGACGACGCCCGGCCGCAGCCCGCTCGCCCGACGGCCAAGGAGCAGTTCGACGCCGCCTAGGTCAAGTGGAAGCGTCGTGTCGTCCGTCCGGCCGGCCAGCACCGCCTTCGACAACGGCGGCCGATCGTAGGGGAGATGGTTCTCCGAACCGACGAGCGTCAGCGCCTCGGTGTAGCCGGCAGCCCGCAGCTCCTGGCAGACCCGCCCCCCCGCAAGCCCCGCGCCCACGACAACAATCCGCTCCATGTCGGGGAGGGTAACCGGTTTCGGTTGCGACGTATCCGGTCATAGACGGCGGCTGCGCACAAGCCGGGCAGTGGCCGGGAAATGAATCGCCCCAGCCCTCGCCATGGTTGGCGCGAAACCGTCATCCACGCCGCCACCGCGTCCGCCCCCGAGCGGACCGCGCCATCCGTGCCCACCCACTGGACCGCGGCGCTCACCTGCGTCTCGGTCAGGCCGAGCCGCCGCAGGTCGACCGCCTGCCAGGGCTGGACATCGGGGACTGCGCTGAGATGACGGGACAGGAGCGCGGTACTGTCCGCGCAGAATCCGCAGTCGCCGTCCCAGAGAAACACCGGACGCGGGTGGTCCGGCGCGGCGGGCGACGGCGCGTCAGAGGTCAAGGCCACCGCGTCAGGGATCACCGCGTCAGGGATCACCGCGTCAGGAGTCATGACGGTTGGTTCCATTCCGGTTGTGGTCATGTCCGAATTACGGTCAGGTCCGGTTGTGGTCACGTCCACCTCATGGTGAACGCCGGGTGGCCTCCGAACCACCGACCCCGGCAGAAATGCGGCAACCACCGACCACATGCCCACGGCGGGAGAGGGCGATCGTAAGCTGTGCGATGTGGACACGACCGTCGCGGACCCCGTCATCGGACGGTTACTGGACGGGCGCTACACCGTGCAGGAACGCCTTGCCGTGGGCGGTATGGCGACCGTCTACGTCGCCCATGACAACCGGCTGGACCGGCTGGTCGCCCTCAAGGTCATGCATCCCGCGTTCGCGCACGACCAGGATTTCGTCCGGCGTTTCCACCGGGAGGCCACGGCCGCGGCACGGCTGAACACCCCACACGCCGTCTCCATCCTCGATCAGGGCAGCGACCACGGGTCCAGCGGCCCGACGATCTACCTGGTGATGGAACTCGTCCGCGGCCAGACCCTGCGTCAGCTGATCGGCAGCCGCGGCAGGTTGACCCCCACCGAAGCCGTTGAGATCATCGAGTCGGTCCTTGAGGCCCTGACGGCCGCTCACAACGCGGGTATCATCCACCGCGACATCAAGCCGGAGAACATCCTGCTGGGGCACGACGGCCAGGTGAAGGTCGCCGACTTCGGGCTTGCCCGGCCCGTCAACCAGGCAACGTACGCCCTGACACAGGGTGTTGTTATGGGCACCGTTGGCTACCTTGCTCCCGAACAGGTCAGTGACGGCTCCGCCGACACCCGCAGCGACATCTATGCCGCCGGGGTCGTGCTGTACGAGATGCTGACCGGGCAACCACCTCACACCGGCAGCACCCCGATGTCCGTGGCCTACCAGTCGGTGCACGGCGACGTTCCGGCACCCTCCGCGCTCGTACCGGGCATTCCGGCCGAACTGGACGCGCTCGTGCTGCGCGCCACCGCGCGCGACCCGAACTGGCGGCCCGCCGACGGGGCCGCCATGCTGGCCGAACTACAGCGCATAGCGGCGTATCTACCGGAGGCCGTCGAGAACCCCGTCCACACCGGTGGGTACTCCGGCGGTGGGTACGGTCCGACGGCGGGCGGCGGCTCCCGAGCGACCGCCGGCTATGACCTGGGCGCGGGCGAACCGGGCCGTGGGTTGTCCCGCTACCGACGTCCGCGAAGGTCACGCGGCGTGCTCGTCGCCATTGCCATGATGGTGATCATCGTTCTCGTCGGCGGGATTGCCCTGGTCAAAACGATGTCCGGTCCAGGTACCGTGCGGGTCCCCCCGCTGCTGGGCCTCGACAAGGCGACGGCGGAGAAGACACTGACCGACGCCAGGCTGGTCGTGGCTTACGACGATGCCGCCACCAGCGACACCGTCGCCGCGGGGAAGGTCCTGGCGCAGAACCCGGACGGCACCGCCAAGGTGGCGCGGGGCAGCACCGTACGGGTGCGCCTCAGCCTGGGCCAGGCGAAGGTCCGGGTGCCCGACGTCGCCACCCTGTCGGTGGCCGAGGCCCGCACCGCGCTCACCCGCCAGCAGCTCAACGTCGCGTCCCAGCGCGCCGAGGCCAACGACACCATCCCGGCCAACTACGTGGTCAGGACGGATCCGGCCGCGGGCGTCGAACTCGTCGCGGGCAGCCAGGTGGCTCTGATCGTGAGCTCCGGTCCGACCACCCTCACGGTTCCGTCCAACCTCGTCGGGCAGCCGTTCGAACAGGCCCAGGCCATCCTCCTGGCAGCCGGTCTCAAGGCGGGCCGGCAGGACATCAACGACGACACGGTCCCGGCCGGCAGCGTCGTGCGCACCTCCCCCGACCCCGGGCAGCAGGTCAACCGCGGTGCGACCGTCACCCTGTTCGTGTCCAAGGGCCCCGCGAGCTGGTGGGGGAATGACAGCGGCGGGGATGGCAGCGGCCAGATGGTCGTAGTACCGACGGACCTTGTCGGGAAGAAATACCAGACCGCCGTCCGCGAGCTGCAACACGTCGGGCTGCGGGCCGACCACGACGGCATCATCGGCGACACGGTCCAGAGCAGCAACCCGCCCGCGGGCAGCAAGGTCGAACGGGGCACCAAGGTGACCCTCACTCTCGGACTGGGCTGAGCAGAAGCCGGTGGGCGGGGGTCCTGGGCGCACGCCTTTCCCGGCATTCGGCGGATAGTCTGGATGAACCACCCTGGACGGCGAGGGTGAGATACCTGCCTGTGCAGGGTGTCCCCCTTCACCATGAGGGCTGACGGTGTATGCGGGTGGCAGCAGGCGCCCGGGCGGCGCACCGCGCAGGGGAAAACAGGGGGACGCCGGTGGGAGTGCTACTCACGGGGCGGCGGGCCGAGCATTTCGACCGGCTGGTCGACGGCCGGCTGCCGGCCACCCGAACGGGCGAGCGCGAGCGGCTGGACATTGTCATGGCACTACGCGCCTGCCAACCGGTGTCGCCGCGCGCGGAGTTTCGCGCCTCCCTGCGGGTTCGGCTGCTCGCCGAGAACCCGACGGCCGAGAACCCGACGGCCGAGACCGTCACCCCTGCTGAACCCGCACGGTCCCCGGCGGCCCCCGCCCACGACGCCTGGAACATCCTCAAAGTACGCCCGGCCCTGATCGGCGCCCTTGCCACATCCGTGGTGGTGACGGGCATCGCGGTCGGTACCCATCGGGCGGTTCCCGGCGAGCCCTTCTACGGGCTCAAGCTCCGGGTCGAACACATCCAGCTGGATCTCACGAGCAGCCGGGTCGAGAAGGCCAAGGTCCATCTCGACCTCGCCCGGACCAGGCTCGACGAGATCCGCACAATCATGGACGACGGACGACTACCGAAGAAGACCATCGATGTGCGTGACCTCCTGGTCGCGTGGCAGACCGAGGCGTCCACCGGCGGGGAGGTACTGGTCGCCGAGGCGCGGGGCGGCAGCCAGGATGCGTTCCAGGCCGTCCAGGCCTTCACCACCGCCGAGTCCCGGAACCTAGGCGTCCTGCTGGACAGCCTGCCTGACGGTCCACTCCATGCCATGACGGCCGACGCCCTCGACTACGTGCACGGAGTGCGCGACACCCTCAGCGACGTGGGTATCGCAGCCGCGTCGAAACCGGGCAGCCCGTCCGGCACGCCCACCCGGGTCGGCACCTCGCACGTGCGGCAACCGGCCGGGAACTCCGGTGGAACGCCGCCGGTGAGCTCGTTCGCGTCGCCGGTGCCGGGCCCGGACATTCCGTCGAACCCCGCCACGTCGAACCCCGCCACGTCGAACCCCGCCACGTCGAACCCCGCCGTTTCGGTCGCCGCCGGCCCGGATGCGAGGACCGGCCGTTCACCGGGAAACGCACAGGCGCCGACCGCTGCGCCGCCGAGCCCATCAGCATCCGCCATGTCAGCATCCGCCATGTCAGCAACGACGGACGCCCCGGCCACCGACATCGCACCCGAAACCGTCGTCGCACAGATCCTGGACTCCGCCGACCCCGGCTGACGTCCGGTGCGTCACCCCTGCGGGTCACCGTCCGCGAGAACGGCCCGCAGTCACCTGCTGGAGCATCTCGGCAACCAGGAAGGCCAGCTCCAGCGCCTGACCGGTATTGAGCCGTGGGTCGCAGGCGGTCTCGTACCGACCGGCCAGATCGGCCTCGCCGATCCGATCGCCGCCGCCGAGACACTCGGTGACGTTGTCGCCGGTCAACTCGATGTGCACGCCACCCGGATGGGTTCCGAGCGACTTGTGAACCTCGAAGAAACCGAGCACCTCGTCGAGGACGTCGTCGAAGTGCCGGGTCTTCACCCCGTTCACGTCCCGGGTGTTGCCGTGCATCGGATCGCACGACCACACCACCGGATGCCCGGCCGAGTTGACCTTCTCCACGACCGTGGGCAGCACATCGCGGATGCGCCCGGCACCCATCCGGGTGATGAGCGTGAGACGGCCGGGGATGTGGTCGGGGTTGAGCCGGTCGGTCAGCGCCAGTACCTCGTCAGGTGTGGCGTTCGGGCCCACCTTGCAGCCAACAGGGTTGTTGATCTTAGAGATCAGATCCACATGGGCGCCGTCGAGGTCGCGGGTACGCTCACCGATCCACAGCATGTGCGCGGACAGGTCGTAGGCCGAACCGGACGCCTCCTCCGTCCGGGTGAGCGCTCGCTCGTAGTCCAACAGCAGTGCCTCATGACTGGTGAACAGCTCGACGCCGTGCAGAGCCGCCGTGCGGTCAGGGTTGATGCCGCAGGCGGCCATGAACGACAACGCCCGGTCGATGTCGGTGGCCATCACCTCATAGCGGCGTCCGGCCGCCGACTTCCGCACGAATGTCTTGTTCCACTCGTGCACCTTGGAAAGATCGGCGAACCCGCCGGTGGCGAACGACCGAACAAGGTTCAGGGCCACCGCGCTGGCATGGTAGGCGTCCACCAAACGACCGGCGTCCGGCCGGCGGGCCTGGGCCGTCGCGGCAATGTCGTTGACGGCGTCACCGCGATAGGACGGAAGCCCGGTGCTCACCTCGATATCGGCTGACCGTGGTTTGGCGTACTGGCCGGCGATCCGAGCGACCTTCACCACCGGCATACTCGCGCCATAGGTGAGCACCACCGCCATCTGCAGCAGAGTCTTCACCTTGTCGCGAATCTTGTTCGCGGTGTTCGCGGCGAAGGTCTCGGCGCAGTCGCCGCCCTGCAGCAGAAATGCCTCGCCGCGGGCAACCGACGCCAACCGGTCGGTCAGAATCCGGACCTCGGGCGCGGTGACCAGCGGTGGCAGTATGGCCAGCCGCTCACGGGCCGCGGCCAGCTCCACCGGATCGGGCCAGTTCGGTTGCTGCTTGGCCGGCAGGGTCCGCCACACATCCAGTTCGTCCACGGGGCTACAGGGTACGGCGGTCAACCGAAAAAGACCTCGGCTTCCGCATACAGTTCCTCCGGCACCAGTTTGAGCTCGCGGGTGGCCTCCGCCAACGGCACCTGTTCGATCCGGGTGCCGTGCAGCGCCATCATCGTGCCGGAAGCGCCCTCGTGCACGGCGTCAACGGCGTGCAGGCCGAATCGGGTCGCAAGCCACCGGTCGAACGCAGTCGGCGTGCCACCTCGCTGGACGTGACCCAGCACGGTCGCCCGGGACTCCCGCCCGGTACGCCCACGGATCTCGGTCTCCAGGACCGACGCGATCCCCTGCAACCGGACATGACCGAAGGCGTCCAGCTCCCCCTCCTTGACGACCAGGCTGCCGGCCACCGGCGCCGCCCCCTCGGCCACCACGATGATCGGCGCATAGTGGGACGCGAAACGGTGCTCGACGAAGGCGCAGACCTTGTCGATGTCGAACGGCCGTTCCGGGATGAGGATCACGTTGGCGCCGGCCGCCATTCCGCTGTGCAGCGCGATCCACCCCGCATGCCGTCCCATCACCTCGACGATGAGGACACGGTGATGACTCTCCGCGGTCGTGTGCAGCCGGTCGATGGCCTCCATCGCGATGTTGACGGCCGTGTCGAACCCGAAGGTGTAGTCGGTCGCGGACAGATCGTTGTCAATGGTCTTGGGAACCCCGACCACCGGGATGCCTTCGGCGTGCAGCCTGGCTGCAACCCCGAGCGTGTCCTCACCACCGATCGCGATCAACGCGTCGACGCCCAGCCCGGCAAGGGTGTCCCGAATCCGCGCCACTCCGTCATCCGACTTGTACGGGTTTGTGCGACTCGAACCGAGAATCGTTCCACCGCGCGGCAGGATTCCACGCACCGCGTCAATACCGAGCGGGACGGTGGCATTCTCCATGGGACCGCGCCAGCCGTCCCGGAAACCGACAAAAGAATGCCCGTAGACATCCATACCTTTCCGGACAATCGCCCGGATGACAGCATTCAGCCCCGGGCAGTCCCCACCGCCCGTCAACACGCCGATCTTCACAACAGCACCCCTTCGCCACCGACACCGCACGACCCGAGTCCGTCAGGGCGGAAGCGTAGTCGCAGACCGGACGCTCAGCGACCATTGAACCTCCGGAATTCACTCGGCGGTTGCCGACGACAGACCCGCTCGTAGCGGAGCCAGTACGCGCCAGCGGGCAAGGTTGTGCCGAGCGTCGGCAAGCGCGTCGTGGGCGTCGCGGGGTGGACGCGGAAGCTGCGGGCAGCCGACCTCTTCCCAGAGCTGACGCAGGTCACGGGTGAACCGGGGAAAAGGGCGTGGAAGATCCGTCATCGTGCCGAAAAGCTGGCAGAGCACCACATGGTCATAAGCGGCATACCAGGCCCACAGTTCCGGTGGTCCGTCCACGCCGAGGAACTCGGCGACGTCCGACCGGATACGCGCCCGCGAACGCCAGTGCGGATCGGACGGCGGCGGAAGCTTGTCCAGGACGTTGCGCCGCACCCAGGGGACCGCGAACCCGGGATCGAACTCGGTGGACACGGCGTAGTACTCCCGGGTGCCGTCCTCACTGACGATCCCGATGCTCACCAGATCCAGCCAGAGATGGCCTGCCTCGCAACGTTCGATGAACTCGGTGTCATAGAGATATCGGCTACCCACCGGTCCAGTTTGCCTGGCCACGGCGCGCCCTCCAGAACAGACAGCCCAGCAGCGCCGCCATACCCGCGGCGCCGGCGAGCGGCAGCGTCCACAGCAGCACACCGTTGACCTTGCCATCCGGGGACGCCGGGACCGGCGTCCGGGCACCGGTTGCGGTGGCGCCCGCTGTGCCTCGTGCCGGCGGGCAGGGGTCACCGGCCACCGGCGGCGCCACCGGCGGCGCCTGCCCGGTGGCTGCCGGCTCCACCCGGACGTCCACCCGGGACGCTCCGACGTCGGTCACCAGGCAGACCACACCCGCGCCGGGGGCGGAGAGCACCGTCGCGCCCGATGCCCGCACCAGGTAGCCGTCCGGGTAGGCCCGCGCGGGAACCCGTATCTGTGTCGTGACCCCACGGCCGAAGGTGCCCCCGGTCGCGGACACCGGTAGGTAGGACAGGGCCAGCAGCCGTCCTGACGGGGTATAGGTGAAGCCCACCGGGACACCTGCGATCACGGATGGATAGGGCCTGGCCACAACTGCCGCGGCGGTGTCGGTCAACGGCCGGTCGAAGAACCAGCCGATCTGTGTGGTGTCGGCAGCAGCCGCCAACCGCGCCACGGCCGCCGGGTCGCCGTCCGGCCATCCGACGAGCAGAGCAGCCTCATCGTTGATCACCACGGTTGCGGTCGGGTCGAACGGGGCGGTGCTCTGCCGCCAGAGAAGATGGTGGGCGTCCTGCGCCCGCACAGCCCCGTTGAGCGTGGAAGAACTCGCGGACGGCGGGGCCACGAGCTCGAAACCGACCAGGCCCGCGACGTCATGGAACCTGCTCGACACCCGGCGCAGGGCCGCGGCGTACGCCTCGTCCCCGACTCTGGTGGCGGGAACAGTCGGCACTATCTGGATCATCACACGAAGGCCCTGGCCGGTGACGAGCTGGACGGAGGCGGCAAGCTGGTCGAGCCCGTCGGAATCGGTGGCGGTGGCGGTGGCGGTGGCGGTGGCGGTGGCATCGGCGCTCCGCCGGGCCTGCACACCGGCGCGGCCGGCGGTCGCAGTGAACGTCCCGTCCGGGCCCATCGACACGCCGAGGCTCACCGCGGTGAACCCCGAGGCCACCCACTGCGCGACGGTGGCGATGTCGACGGCGACACCGGGCGGCACCGCCGGGCCGTGCAGGAACAGCACCCGACCATCAAGATCGACGGCGAACCGGTCGGCCCGCACCACTGTGCCCGCCGGTGGGCTCGCCGACGCGGACGACGCGGATGTGGTCCGCACCGCGTCGGGTGTCGGCTGGGCCCGTGCCGCCGGGACGGTACCGATCACCACCGCGAGCACCACTGCCGCGATCATGGTCGCCGTGACAGGTACGCCTGCCGAACCGATCAACGCCCAGGGCCGCCACCGTGACACACGCCATTCGGACGTACGCCGGACCGGCGCGACGGGACCCCCCGATGAGTACACACCGACCATCCTGCCGTGCCACGGTGACCGCGGGTCAGCCTGCCTGGCGGGTACCCCTCCGGTCGGCGGTGTCGGATGCGTCCTCGGGTCCGCTGCCGTGGCGCGTACCCGAGGTTCGAGACGCCGGGGTGGAGGCGTGGCCGGGCGCCCGTACGACCAGTGACCCCGAGCCTGCGCCGCCGGCCGCTTCGATCGCGGCCTCGTGTGCCGCGGCGATCTCGGTTTTGGCCCGTTGCGCGTACATGTCGACGTACTCCTGGCCTGACAGCGCCATAAGTTCATACATGATCTCGTCCGTCATGGACCGGAGCACGAACCGATCATCGGCCATCCCCTCGTACCGGCTGAAGTCGAGAGGCCGGCCGATCCGGATACCGACCCGCCGGACCTTCGGTATCGCCTTGCCCGGGGGCTGCACCTCGAAGGTTCCGATCATCGCGACCGGGATGACCGGCACCTTCGACTCCAGCGCCATCCGGGCGACACCGATCTTGCCGCGGTACAGCCGTCCGTCCGGTGAACGCGTGCCCTCCGGGTAGATCCCCAACAGCCTGCCGTGCTGCAGGACCCGCACGCCGGTTCGCAGCGCCGCGTCGCTCGCGGCCCCGCCACTGCGGTCGATTGGCAGCTGCCCCGAGCCGCTGAAGAACAGCCGTTGCAGCCAGCCCTTGATCCCGGGCGAGGTGAAGTAGTCGCTCTTAGCCAGGAAGGTGACCCGGCGCGGCACGACCAACGGGAGGAAGAGGTGGTCGGAGAAGGACAGGTGATTGCTGGCGAGGATGGCGGGACCCTGCTCGGGCACGCTTTCCAGGCCCTCGACCCACGGACGCCAGAAGATCCGCAGGAAGGGGGTGAGAAACGCCTTGACGACCCAGTAAAACACGTCAGCTCCCGGTGTGGTCGTCAACCAATATCCGCCGGTCGCACCCGGTGGCACAACATGCGGTGGCTGGAATAACCGTATGGACCCAGGACGGCGTCGTCCACCGGCGCACGCCGAACCCGGCGGGCGTGTCACCGTCGCCGATGGCCCGAGGCTGCGTATGCCGGCTGCCGGCCGGCGCGGAAACCGCCATGGCCTCCGTCCTCCCGGCATGCGAGCATGCTGCCAAGCCGGTTTGCGCGATGATGACGGAGAAGCCCCGCACACCAACGGTGCGTGAACGGTCCCGCGCATGTGACGAGAGGGCGGACATCATGACGAGCGCACCGCAGTCTTCGGTCAGACCGGGCGCGGAACCGTTGGAACGCGACGGTGACAGCACCGGGGTGCTGCTGGTCCACGGATTCACGGGCACACCTCAGAGCATGCGCCCATGGGGCGAGTTCCTCGCGGAGGCCGGCCTGACGGTCTCCTGTCCGCTGTTGCCTGGCCACGGCACCCGCTGGCAGGACATGAACGCCACAACCTGGCAGGACTGGTTCGCGGCGGCGGATGGCGCCTTCAACCGGCTCCGGGAGCGTTGCGAGACCGTCTTCGTCATGGGGTTGTCCATGGGCGGGACGCTGACCCTGCGACTGGCCGAGGTGTACGGCTCGGACGTGGCCGGCGTCGTCACCGTCAACCCGAGTCTGGGCACCGACCGGAAGGTGGCGGTACTCGCACCGCTGCTGTCCCGGATCGTGCCCTGCCTACCCGGGATTTCCAGCGACATCAAGGCACCAGGCGTCGACGAGGTCGCCTACGGACGCGTCCCGCTGCGGGCCTTCGCCTCACTGCGCGAACTGTGGGCGGTGACCGCCCCGGATCTGGGCCGCATCGTCAGCCCGGTACTGACCTTCCGCAGCCGCGTCGACCACGTCGTCGAACCGTCGTCCGGACGGATCCTGCTGGCTGGTGCGACATCGTGCACTGTCTCCGAGCGCATCCTGGAGGACAGCTACCACGTCGCGACGCTGGACAACGACCAGAAGACGATATTCGAGGGAAGCCTGGAGTTCGTCCGGACACATGCGGTGGTCTCAGGATGAACGGTGGTCTCAGGATGAACAGTGACCTCGGGATGAACGGCGGTCTCAGGATGAACCGTGACTGACATGCCACCGGGCTACGGTCCGCCGGACGCCGGACAGGATCCGGAGCAGGAGCAGGATGCGGCCTTCGCCGCGTTGGTCGCCCGTTTCGATGACGAGCCCGGGCCGAGCACCTGGCCGACCGCCGAGGACGTCCCCAGCCCGCCGCGGCCCACGCTCATGCCCGTCCACCCGATCCGGCGCCCGCCGGAACATCCGGTCCATCGCTGTGATCACGTCCCGTATCCCGACGAGGAGACCGGCACCCGGGACGAACCCGACGACAGCGAACCGGACGACAGCGACGACGAACCATCTGATCATTATGATCCGCCGCCACCGCCTTCGATACCAAGAATGCAGCCCGTCACCCGGTGGGCACTGTGTTCGATCGCGCTGGGTGTCGCGATCCTGCTGGCGCCCTCGGTGGCCGGGATTGAGCACGGTTCGTCCCGTGACGTGGCAGGAGTCATGCTTGTGCTCGGCGGAGTCGCCACACTGGTAGCACGAATGGGGGATCGGCTGCCCACCGATTCCGACGACGACGACGGTGCGGTCGTCTGACCCTGGACTCCCGGTGGGCGGACCTCGGCGCCAGGACCTGCCCGATCGAAGATCGGTCGGACGGATCCCGGTAGCCGAAGACCGCGCGATCACGGCTCTTCTCGCGCGGCCGGAGGCTACCGGGGGACTGGTCACGTCATGGAAGGGGCGGCTGCGTGCGGTTTCACGAAACGGTCGAGATCCACGGTCACCTGATGGACACCGGTGTTCTCGCCCGGGTGCTCGACGATGTCCTCAATTACGGTGGTGACTACGAGGTCGAAAGCATCGATCTCGGTAAGAGCCACGACGACGAGTCACACGCAAAGATCATTATTGGGGCGACTTCCCCGAGCCAACTGACCCGCATCCTCATGCGTATCCAGGTCCACGGCGTCAACAGCGTGGCCCAGGGCGAAGTGGTGCTGCAACCCGCCGACCGTGACGGGGTCTTCCCCGTGGACTTCTACTCGACCACCAACCTGGAAACCGTGGTCAGCCTCGGCGGCCAGTGGGTCCCGGTGGAACATCCCGAGATGGACTGCGGCCTTGTCGTGGTCGGAGGGCGGGTACGTACCATCCCGGTGTCCGAGGTCCGGGTCGGCGACATGATCGTGTGTGGCGTGTCCGGGGTAAAGGCCGTCCTGCCCGTCACCGACCACTCGACCCGGGTGTACGGGACCTTCCAGTCCATGTCGTCGTCCACGGCCCCGGTGTCGCCGCAGCGCCAGGCCCTGCTGGTCCGCACCGTCGCGCGGCAGATCCGCGAGATCAAAGCCGAGGGTTTCGACGTGCTGTGGGTCGCCGGTCCCGCGGTCGTGCAGACCGGTGCCACCTCCGCCATGGTCGCTCTGGTCGAAGCGGGCTACGTCGACGTGCTCTTCTCCGGCAACGCCTTCGCCACCCTCGACATCGAGGCGGCCCTGTACGGACCGACGACCGGTGACGACCTGACCCACGGCAGGCCGGCCGAACGCGGCCACGAGCAGCACATCCGGGCGATCAACACGATCCGGCGCGCTGGTTCGATCATCATGGCGGTCGAGGACGGCATCCTCACCAGCGGGATCATGCATGCTCTCGTCAAGGCCGGCAAGAGGTTCGTCCTGGTCGGCTCGGTTCGTGACGACGGCCCGCTGCCAGACGTCCACACCGATGTGCTGGCCGGCCAACGGGCCATGCGGGACGCCCTGCACGGCGTGGGTTTCGCGATGATGGTTGCCTCGATGTTGCACTCGGTGGCGACCGGCAACATCCTGCCGGCGTCCATCCCACTGGCCTGTGTGGACATCGATCCCGGCAACGTCACCACGATCGTCGACCGCGGCTTTGCCCAGGCCGTCGGCGTCGTCACCGACACCGGGCTGTTCCTGGAACAACTGGCCCAGGAACTGGTCACCGACTACCGTCCCGCGGCGGCGGCCCGCTGACCCGCCCACCCCGGTGAGCCCCGGGGCAGGTCCGGGGTCAGTGCCGCGCGAGGTCGGCCGCGCCGATGATCCCGGCCGGTGGCCCGAGTTCCGCCACGACGATGTCCGCTTCAGGACGGTACGCCCGGCCTGACAGGCTGTTGCGGAACTCGGCCCTGGCCGGGCCGAGGAGAAGATCGTCGGCCTCTGCCACACCACCACCGACGACGAAGCGACCAGGATCAAGAATTGCGGCGAGGCTGGCGAGACCCCGCCCGAGCCAGCTGCCGATCTCCTCGAAACACTTCACCGCCAGCGGGTCGCCCTCCTGGGCGGCGGCGGTGATCGCTGGACCGGTGAGACGGGTAACGTCACCGTCCGCGCTCTCCAGCAGGCGCCGACCCGCCGCCGGGGAGGTCGAGACCAGCTCGCGGGCCGTCCGGACGAGCGCCCTACCGCTGCCGTACTGCTCGAAACATCCCCTGTTCCCGCACCCGCACAGGTGGCCGCCGGCCACGAGCTGCATGTGCCCGATCTCCCCGCCGATCCCGAAACGCCCCCGGTACAGCCGGCCGCCCAGCACGATTCCACCGCCGATCCCGGTTCCCACCGTGACGCACACCAGATCGTCGTGGCCGCGTCCGGCGCCGAACCTGTACTCCCCCCACGCCATCGCGTTCGCGTCGTTCTCGACGACGACCGGCAGGCCGGTCCGTGCGCTCACCTCGTCCCGCAATGGTTCGTTACGCCAGGCGAGGTTCGGCGCGAACAGGACGTGTGACCTTTCACGGTCGATCCAGCCTGCTGCGCCGATCCCGACGGCCCGCACCGACTCCGGCCCGACAGCCGCCCGCAGCTCGGCCACGGCTGCATCGATCGTGTCCGCGACCTCAGCGGGCTCATGGGTGGGAGTCGGCCTGCGGACCGAGGCGACGATCGCTCCGGTCACGTCCACGACGCCGGCGGCAACCTTCGTTCCACCGACATCCACTCCGACCACCAGACCGGACTCCGTACGGTTCTCCCCCGACGTCGCTGCAATGGTCACTCGACATCGATCCTCTGAACGCGCGACCGGGATCGCGGTCGCTCGGTGGTGTTCTCCGGTCGGCAGGTTCCGCCGGTCCCGTCGGTCGCCGCGTCATCCTCGTCGGCGCCCGCCGGCCCCGCAAGCGCGGCCCGCAGCGCCGCGGCGAGCGAGGTCGCGGCCGTGAACAGGTGCGCGGCCACCTCCGGCCGGCCGGCAGCCAGCGTGGCGACAAGCCGGCAGACCGGACACACCTGGCACGTCGTCATGGGTGAGATGACCGGAGCGCCGGCTGGTCGGGTGTCGGCGTGGCCCTGGCTGGCGTGGGCCGCCGGGTCCGTGAGCAGGTCACGCAGGGCCGCGCCGAGCAGCGCGGCCTCCTCAGCGAGCGGACGCGGCGCGGCACTGCTCACGTGCGCACCCACAGATCCGGATCGAGCACAAAGGACACCACCAACCGGTCGTCGCGCAGCACCGCGCCCCGCACGTCACACCGCCGCAGGGCGGACGGCAGGATGAGCAGCCGCCGCTGCGACCCGACGGACACCATCAGCTCGTCCTCGCCGATCCGGGTAAGTCCGATCTCCGAGCGTTCCACGAACGGCAGGCCCAGTGAGATGGAAAAGCCGTCGTCGGTGCGTTCGACGTGCAGCGGACCGCCGTCGGCCTGTCGGCCCGCGCCGAGAACACCCACCGGGTCCAGACCGGTGTAGGCGGCGGCCGCGAAGGCCGCCAGCTCCTCAAGCCCGACCGGCTCACCGGCACGGTAGGCCGCGCGCAGAACCGGGATCGGCGCGAAGGACAGCTCCGCGTCCAACAGCTGGTCACGATGGACGGCCGCCCACCCGGCCCGCCAGGCGTCGCCACCGGACTGGGTGTGCACCCGGTTGGCGACGACCGCGTCGACGGCGAACCCGTGCAATGCCAGCGCCGTCAGCGCTCCCCGTGTCTGTTCGACCACCACGGACTCGGGGGTGAGCACCAGTCGCACGCTGGAACGTAACGGGTCGGAGAGAACCTCGCGAACCTCACGCATGATCGATTGAAGTCGGGCCGCGGCCCCCACCAACGATTCCGGGACGGCGCCAAGGCGGTCGGGACGGCCGAGCAGCGCCCGGCCGGGACGCAGTCTGCGCGCGAACCGACCATCGAGCGGGACAACTCGGCGCAGGTACCAGGCAAGCGTTTCCGGAAGCGTCAGCAGGCGCAGCAGTTGGGGAATCGGACCGGTGTCGACCAGGACGACGTCGTAGTCACCGGAGGTGACCTGGTCAAGCAGGTGCAGCAGCGTGAGAACCTCACCGGTGCCGGGAAGCACCATCAGTTCGTCGACCTCCACCGGGTCGGTTCCCGTCACCTTCCAGAACCGGCTGAAATAGCCGCGGATGACCTGCCAGTGGTCCTCGAATGCCTGCTGGGTGTCCGCCTGCTGCGCGTACAGACCGGATTCGATCTCAACCGGAGCACCACTCAACGGGTGATCGAGTACCGCGGCGAGGCCCTGCGCGGGATCCACGGACATCACCAGCGTCCGGTAGCCGCGTTGGGCCGCAAGCGTGGCGGTCGCCGCGGCGACCGTGGTCGTCCCGGCGCCCCCCTTACCCGTGAAGAGCACGCACCGCACGCGAAATCAGCTCTCGATGTGCTTCTTGAGATCCTTGAGCGCGGCGTCGACAACGCCACTTTGAACCTTGCGTCGAAGCAGACCCGGGATTTTGATCTTCAGTTCGACCGTCAGATCATAGGTGACCTCGGTCCTGCCTTCACCAATATCACGCAGGACGTAGCTGCCGTCCTGGGCTGTCATGTTGTTTGCCGAGACGAGCGTCCAGCTCACCGACTCGTCACCCGACCAGGTGTACTCGATGACAAATTCTTCTTTTGTCACCATCGCGTTGACCACGAAACGGCCTCGGCGGGGACGACCGTCCGGTCCGGCCTCGACGACCGCGGACTGTTCCACCGGGCCTGACCAGGACGGATACGCGGCGACGTCGGCAATCGCGTCCATCACCGCCGCCGGTTTGGCGTTGATCGTAACGGTGGCTCGGGCGTGATCCGCCATTGGTGACAGTGCCTCCACAACTCACCCGGGCGAACCCGGCGCCGCTGACATCCCGGATCTCCTGACGCCCGGGTTCTCCCTGGACGCCAGGATAATCATCCTTACCGATCATCAAGGGTACCGGACCGCCGGCCCGGCCCGTCCGAGTCCTACCACTCCAGCACGAACGGCGTCCCCCGCGCGTTGAAATGTCCAACGTTCACGCACCGCGTTCGACCGATCTCAAGTACGTCCCGGTACGGCTGGTGGACATGCCCGAAGAGCACGTACCTGGGCTGGATTTCGTGAATGGCCTCCAACACCGCGGCGCTGCCCCGTTCGTAACGCCCGGCCACCGTGTCGTACACGAGCTCGGGTAGGTGCGGCGGGATGTGGCAGCACAGGATATCCACCGACCCGACCGCGGCCACCTTCGCCGCGTAGACGTCATCATCGATCTCGTAGGGAGTATGCATCGGAGTGCGCAGACCACCACCCACGAAACCGAAACGCAGCCCCCCGATCTCGACCACCTCGCCGTCCAGCAACGTGATGCCGTCGCGCAGGTAGTCCGGGTAGAGGTAAGGAAGATCAACATTTCCGTAGGTGAGGAAGGTCGGGGTCGGAAAGGCGGCGAACATCTGTTCGTACTGCTTGCGGATCGCCGCTTCGACGATCTCCTGCCGGCCGTCCCCCAGGGTCGCCCACAGGCTGCGGGACCATTCACGGGCCTCGTCGAAACGCTGCTCGGTCCTTAACCGAATCATTCTTCCAACCGCGGCCGCGCCGAAAAGGTCACCCATAATACCGCGACTGTGGTCACGGTAGTCCACGTAGAGAATCAGGTCGCCCAGACAGACAAAGGCATCCGCGCCTTTCCCGGCGGCGGCGAGCGCATCGGCGCGGCCATGGACGTCGCTCACCACGTGTACCCTCATGCCGGGTAAGCCTACGGTTGCGGCGGTCGAGAAGCCGCAGGGGAACCGACCGGCAGGCCATACCCAGCAGCCGGTTCCCCCGGCTCACGAGCCGCCTCAAGAGTGTCCTTGAGCGTGTTGAGCTGACGTTTCGTATGCAGAGAACGACGGGTGGCCAGGCTTTTCGCCGCGGACCGCCGTAACCGGCGGGCCGCTGTGGGCTGATGGCGACGGGTGGCGTCGACCCGCAGGTACACGTGCGCGACAACCCCGTCACCCCACGGTTCCAGCCAGATCTCGCTGGTCCCGACCAGCGCGCCGGTCACGGTGAACCGCAGCCCCGCGGTGTCCCTGTCCTGAAAGATGCTCAGCTCGAGGTCCGGCCACAGCGCGCGCCACAGCGCGGGGTCGTGCACGGCCTTCGAGACCTCGGCGAGGCCGGCCGCCACAAAGACCTCGTCGATCAGATCGATCTGCACGGGCTCGGGACCCATCCCAGCGATCATGTCAGGCCGGTCCGGGTGCCGGTGCCATCAGGTCACGCAGGCTCGCCGCGAGGACGTCCCACCGCCAGGCCACCTCGACCCACGCACGGCCGGCCACACCCATCGCCCGAGCCCGGTCGGGATCGGCCAGCAACCGGCCGACGGCATCGGTTATCTGCGCCAGGTCGCCACCGTCGACCACCACACCGGTCCGGCGGTCCAGCACCGCGTCCGGCGCTCCGCCACTGCGCCCGGCGACCACCGGCAGACCCGTGGCGGACGCCTCCAGATAGACGATGCCGAGTCCCTCGACCTCAAGGCCCGCCCTGCGCGTCCGGCACGGCATCGCGAACACGTCGCCGGCAGCGTAGTGCGCGGGTAACTCACCCCACGGCACGGAACCTGTCATGATCACATGCTCGGCCACGTCGACCTCGCGCGCGAGGCGCGCCAGCGACGGTCGGTCCGGCCCCCCGCCGACCAGCAGCAGAGCTGTGCCGGGCACCCGGCGGCGCCAGGCCGGCAGGGCTCTGACGAGCATGTGCTGGCCCTTGCGTCCGACTAGCCTGCTCACGCACACGACAACCGGGCGATCAGCCAGGCCATAACGTTTACGGATGTCGTCGCGCCCGGCACCCGGCCGGAAGAACTCGGTGTCCACACCGCTGGGCAGCCGGGCCAGGGTGGGATGGCGGCCCAACGCCGGAGCGAGTCGTGCCCGCGTGTAGTCGGTGAGATAGGTCACGACATCGGCCGACCGCCCGACCCGACGCAGCGCCTGACGCGCTCCAGGAAGCGCGGCCCAGCCCACCTCGTGACCGTGGGTACTGGCGACGATCCTGCGTATCCCCGGATCACGGCGAAGCCCGGCACCGAGCAGGCCCAGCGGCGCGGCCGCTCCGAACCACACGACATCACAGTCCTCGGATCGGGCAACCGCCCGAGCCCTGCGAAGTACATCCGGCGTGGGCAACATCAACGACGTCGGATGCCGCACCACCGGAAACGGCGCGGTCGCGTCAAAGACCGACGAGCCCTTCCACTCGGGCGCGTAGACGACCACCTCGCCTTCCGGTAACCGGCAGGCGAAATTATGTACATATGCCTGGATCCCACCCGGACGAGGTGGGAAGTCATTGGTTATCACCAGCACCCGCATCGGGCGATACTCCCGCAGGCCGGATGCGCCGCAACAGCCGACTCACCATCGGGGTGCGGGCCCGTTCGACATCGGACCACACTATCTACGACGGCGACAGGCCGGCCCTCAGATACGACCTCCACTGAGCGACGAAACCAGCCTCGGTGGTCCCCAGGAACGCCCGGAACGCACCGTCCAGCCGCGACTGCGGATCACCCCTGCCGGATCCCACCTGCCGGTAGAAGCTGATCAGCCCGCCAAGCCCTAACCTGTCCGCGATCAACCGGCAGGCCAGCCACGCCTCCTGATAGCTACGCAGGATCGTTCCGTCCGCGGCGGAGAACTGCGCGTCCGATGGCAGCGCGTCAGGCAGCCAACCGGATCGCACGTCGGCGGCGAGTTCGGCCGCCGCCCGAGTCGTCGCCAAGGGGACCCCGGCGTGGCCCACCGTCTCGGCAAGCCCCTCCACCAGCCACAGCGGGGTGCCCGAGCCGGTCACAGCGGCACTCGCGAAATGGGTCAGTTCGTGGCGCAGTACCACCTGACGCCCCTGCGCGCTGAGGCGTTCATAGACTTCCCTGCGGAGGATCACGCGCCCGGCGCCCGGCCCGTCCGGCCCGGTTTCCGCCGGTACCGGGGTCACGGCGATCGCCGCCTCGCCGCCGGCGCCCATCCGCCCCGCCCGCGCACGGAACCCGGCGTCATCCACGGGAATCTCCACCACGACATGATCGGACCATGGCCCGTCCCAGACCCCGCGTACGTAACCCAGGGCATCATCGGCATCACGGCGAACCTGGTCCGACAACGCGGGTGGCACACCAGACCCCGTGACCGTCAACCGCTCGGAGAGCCCCTCGTCGAGCCGCGGTCGAGCCGGGCCAGCCACATCCGGATGATCGTGTCCACCGGCGATGACCAGCGGCACGCCCGCGACAAGGCCTGCGACGACAACGGCAACCAGCGACATCACCAGTGGGTGTTCTCGCCACCACCGCCCCACCCGGTTCACCTGCCCATACACGCGCCTCCGGGCCACAACGAGGTTAACCAGCCAAAGGATGCGTGATCACCACAGGTCGGGGGTCAGAGCTCGACTTCAGGTACGGGGCCAGTCGTGGAACGAGTTGCGAGATCAGGCCACCGTCCGCGAGTGCCTGCAGGGCCTGGTATTCAGTCTCGTCCCATTCGATCTCATACCGTTCGGCATCGCGGCGTACGGGATCGTCCCGTTCGGCATCGCGGCGTACGGGATCGTCCCGTTCGGCATCGCGGCGTACGGGCCCAAGCAGGACGGGCATCACGCAGTCTCCACAGGCGTCTCCCCGAACCACACAGGTGTCACAGTCGATCAGCATCGTCGCCGCCTCTCCGGCCGGGACCGTCGGTAAGACGCAACGTAAGCCGGGGGTCCGACAACTTTTACGACCCTGCGTTTTACGACCCGGTGCTTTCCCGGTCCTGTGCTCGGCGGTCACGTGTCGCGTCTCCCGGCCACACGTCGGCCGAGCTCCCGGCCGAACTCCCGGCCGAGCGCTCAGGCACGCTCGAGACGAGCGATCAGCGCAGCGGACGGAATCGGGCGCGCACCCGACAACCGGCTCGTGTCCGCCACCTCGCGGTCGGACGTCACAACCACCATCGGACGGCCCGCGGGCTCAGCCCGCACGAGCCGGATGATCTCCTCGTCGGCAAGCTGACCGGACCGGCTGAACACCACCCGGACGCCACGCGGTGCGGTCACCCCCACCGGCCTGGCAGTCACCGCCGTCGCGTCGAACACAACCGTGATCTCGCTCTCGGGCGCGCGCCCCACCAGCGCGCCGAGCCCCGACAACAGCCGGGCGCGCTGTGCCTGCAGAGTCAGCGAACCGTACCCGCGCTTGGTCACGTTGTAGCCGTCCACGATGAGGTGAACCCCGGGAACCGCGAGGACCTCGTCGACAACGCCGGGATCGTCCTCGGCGAGGCCACGCGCGCCGATCCCACAGAACGGGTCGAAGGACGCGGCGGCATTCTCCTCACGGCCGACGATGTCCGCCGGACGGCGGACCGCGGTGGGCAGGGCGAGTTCCTTACGGAAGCCGTTGGCCGCGGCCATCAGGGTATCCAGCAGGACACGCAGGCGCACTTCCTCCACCGAGCGGGCCTCCCGGCTGCCCCGGCGTGAGGCGGCCAGGGCAGCTTCGAGCTCGGCGACCCGTTGCCGCAACCGGCGGGTCTCCGCCTCGGCATCCCGGGCGGCCGTCACCGCCTCGTCGCGGGTCCTCTCGGCGGCATCCACCGACTCGCCGGCGGCGATCTCGGCCCGGCGGACCCGGTCGGAGGAGGACCTCAGCCGGCGGCGGGCGTCCTCGACGTCACTGCGGGTGAGTGCCAGGCGTTCACGCAGTTGGTCGTTCTCGGCCTTGGCGCTTCGCCGCACCGCCTCGAGCTGGTCCTGCAGGCGCGCGACCGTCCCGGCCGCCTCGGCCGCGCGGGCTGACGCCGCCGAGGCGGCCAGTTCCTGCGCGGCGGCATCGACCATCTGCTCCCAGCCGGGTAGGCGCAGGACGTAGGCGACCGCCGCGATCTCCTCGGGTGGCGCGGCCTCGGGTGGCCCCTGCGCGGACTCCAGCGATGCCACCAGGTCGGGCAGGGCCAGGCGGACCCGTTCGGCGACCCGCCCGCGGAAGACCACGTCGTTGGCGATCGCCGCCGCCAGCGGCGTCGCGCCGAGCCGGGAACGCCGGGACGGGATGAAACGCCGGACGGCGATGAGCGCCGACGGCACGTCCTGCTCAGGCAGGTCGGCCAGGGTGTCGGCGGCGAACGCGACGACCTGCGCCCGGACGTTGGGCGGGAGTGGCTCGCTCACCCGGACGCCGGCCGGGGCTCACACACCACGCTGTCCACCCCGCCACACCAGCGACACCACACGCGTTCGATCTTCTCGCTCACGACGTCGCGTTCCTCAACGCGTGAGACACCAGCGAGGTCGACATGGACGTAGTCCCGTGACTGCACCGTCCTGGCAACGTCGAAACGGGTCAGATTGCCGCAGATCCCGCACCGCCAGCGGGTATGCGGTCCGGGGATGTCGACGGGCACGGGACGGACTCCGGGGCGCGATGGGGACAACGATGACGCACCAGCGTATAGGCACCAGCCCGACCTCTCCGGATCGCACGTGTCGGCCCGGTTCGACCAGTGCCACGGCCAAGCACGCCGGCCGGAGCTCCCCGGCGCGTCAGAGCCCAGCGTGTCAGCCCGGTACGGCAGCCCAGCGCGTCAGCCCAGCGCGGCCCGGATGCGTTCGGCCGCGTCGTCGAGTGCGGCCGGGTCGGGATCGTGATCAGCCTTCGAGAACGAGACCTCGTCCTCGGAGTTGATCGGGACGAGGTGCACATGCACGTGCGGCACCTCCAGACCAGCCAGCAGCGCGGCCACCCTGCGAGGGCGAAACGCCGTGTCCACGGCCCGGCCGACCCGCGCTGACGCGCTCCACAGTTCCCGCAGCACATCCGGCGGAAGGTCGATCCAGTGATCGATCTCGAGGCGCGGGACCACCAGGGTGTGCCCGGGCCGGATGGGGGCGATGGTCAGAAACGCCGCGCAGTGGTCGTCCTCGTAGACGATCCTCCCAGGCAGTTCACGTTTCATGATCCGAGTGAAGACGCTGGCCATGTCCGGACACTATCCGGATGGCGGCCGGCGACCACCGCTCTGCGCGGGGCTGTCGGAGGCAGCCGCTACGGTTCGCGGACATGAGCCCGTTCTCGCCCCCGCCAGGCGACGGCCACCCGGGCATGCCGCCCCGGCCACTGCCAGAACCACTGCCAGAACCACTGCCGGCCCCGGCTCCCCGACCCCGGCGTGAGCCCCAGCCCCGGCAGGCCAGCTTCGCCGAACTCGGCCGTCCGCTGGGGGAGGTCACCTTTGTCGTGGTGGACCTGGAAACCACCGGCACCCGTTCGTCCGAAAATGAGATCACCGAGTTGGGTGCGGTCAAGGTCCGCGGCGGGCGGATCCTTGCCGAAATGGCGACCCTGGTGCGCCCGGCCGGGCCGATACCCCCGTTCATCTCGGTCCTGACCGGGATCACCGACGCGATGGTCGCCACCGCCCCGACCATCGACGCGGTGCTGCCGACATTCCTGGAGTTCGCCCGCGACAGCGTGCTGGTCGCCCACAACGCCCCGTTCGACCTCGGCTTCCTGCGGGACGCATGCGTGCGCGGCGGGTATCCGGTGCCGGCGTGGGAACACCTCGACACGGTCCGGATCGCCCGGCAGGTCGTTACCAGGGACGAAAGTCCGGACTGCAAGCTGTCCTCGCTGGCCCGGCTCTTCCGCGCCGACACCGAGCCCACCCACCGGGCGCTCGCGGACGCGCGGGCCACGGTCACGGTGCTGCACGGGCTGTTCGAACGGCTCGGCAACCTCGGAGTGACCACGTTGGAGGACGTCCACGGCTTCACGCGGAAGGTCTCCCCCGCTCAGCGACGCAAGCGCCATCTGGCGGAGGGGCTACCGACCGGGCCGGGCGTCTACGTGTTCCGCGACGCGACCGGCCGGGCACTGTACGTCGGAACGTCGCGGTCGGTGCGGTCGCGTGTCCGGTCGTACTTCACCGCGAGTGAACCGCGGACGCGGATGGCCGAGATGGTCTCGCTGGCACAACGGGTGGACGCGATCGCGTGCGCGCACGCGTTGGAGGCCGAGGTCCGGGAGCTACGGCTGATCGCCGAGCACAAACCCCCCTACAACCGCCGGTCCAGGTACCCGGAACGGGCGGTCTACCTGCGGATCACCGATGAGCCGTTCCCGCGGCTGGCCCGGGTCCGGGCGGTCCGCGACGGGGGAACCTACCTCGGCCCGTTCTCGAGCACGGCCGGGGCAGATCTTGCCGCGGCCGCGATCCACGAGGCGATCCCCCTACGGCAGTGCACCGCACGACTGTCACCACAGCGGCCGAGTGCCGCGTGCGCACTCGCGGACCTGGGCCGCTGCGGTGCCCCGTGCGACGGGCGGGAAAGCCCCGAGGACTACGCACGCCATGTGACAGCGGCCCGTGAGGCCATCACCACCTACCCGGCGCTGGTCGTCACCGCCGCACGCGAACGCATCGCCGGGCTCGCCGCCGGACAACGGTACGAGGACGCGGCCGTCCATCGGGACCGGATGCTCGCGTTCCTGCACGGCGCCCACCGACTCCAACGCCTGTCAGCCCTGACCCGCGTCGTCGAGATGACGGCGGCCGTGCCCACCGTGGAGGGCGGTTGGGATATCGCGGTGATCCGCCACGGTCGGCTCGTCGCCGCGACCACCGCCCCGGCGCGCACCGATCCGCGTCCGTGGGTTTGGGCGGCGCGGGCCAGCGCCGAGACGGTGCGACCGGGGCCGGGGCACACCCCGTGCGCGTCCGCGGAGGAGACCGAGCGCATCGACCGCTGGCTGTCCTCCCCGGGTGTCCGGCTGGTCGGCCTCGACGGCGAATGGGCCTCACCGGCAACCGGCGCGGCCCGGGAGGTCTTCTTTCTTCGCGGGCAGGACGAACACCGCGGATCA
The DNA here is from genome assembly GCF_920656135.1 of Frankia sp. Cppng1_Ct_nod. Lineage (NCBI taxonomy): Bacteria > Bacillati > Actinomycetota > Actinomycetes > Frankiales > Frankiaceae > Frankia > Frankia sp. Cppng1_Ct_nod. The sequence continues at coordinate 28,347 of NZ_CAKKTK010000029.1, forward strand.
GCAGGAACGGTCACCCCGGGCCGAGTCCGACGACCGGCATCCCGATGACTACCGCGCGAGCCGGCCGAGCAGGGCGCTGGCGGCAAGAATGCTCAGCACGGCGGAACCCGTGAGTACCGCGAAGTCGACCAGCAGGTGCGCGGGCGTACCGATGAGCAGACCGCGCAGCGCGTCGACCAGATAGCTCAACGGGTTGAGATAGCTGACCACCCGGACCCAGGACGGCATGATGTCCACCGGGTAGAGGGCATTGCTGGCGAAGAACATCGGCATCATGATCGCCTGGCCGATCCCCATCAGGCGGTCGCGGGAGAGCACCAGGCCCGCGATCACGATCGACAGGCAGGCGAAGAACCCCGAGCCGAGCACCACCGCGACAGCCGCGGCAATCATCTTCAGCGGGTTCGCGGTCAGACCCACACCGAGCACAGCGGCCAGCACCAGGACGACGACCACCTGGATCAGCGCCCGCACCCCGGCTGCGAACGCCTTGCCGGTGACCAGAGCCGCGCGGGGCGTCGGTGTCACCATGAGTTTCGCCAGGACGCCCGCGTCCCGGTCCCAGATGATCTGAATGCCGTAGAAGATCGAGATGAACAGTGCGGACTGGGCGAGGATGCCGGGCGCCAGGTAGTCCAGGTAGGGCACGGACCCGGTCGGGATGGCATGGATGCGGTTGAACGTCACGCCGAAGACCAGCAGCCACAGGGCCGGCTGGACGGCCCTGGTGTACAGCTCGACCCGGTCGTGGCGGAGCTTCTGCAGCTCCACCAGGGAGAGGGTTCCCAGTCGACGCCCCAACAGGCGCGCCGTGCCGAAGCGCGCGTCAAGACTGTCATCGAACCCGATCCCGGCAGGAGCGGGCGCCAGACCGGTCCGCTCAACCAGCCCGGCCGGCGACACGACGGGTATGTTGGACGTCACGGAAATCACCTTTCCTGTCGCTCTCGAGCGCACCACCGGTGTGATGACGGAACACGTCCTCCAGGCTTGCCTGGGGTCCCAGGGTCGCTTTCAGTTCGCCCGGCACGCCGGTGGTCCGGACCCGGCCGGCGTGCATCAACGCGACCCGGTCGCACAGGACGTCCGCCTCCTCCATGTAATGGGTGGTCAGCAGGACCGCCATGCCGTGCTCGACCCGCAGCCGCTGGACGTGCTCCCAGACGCTGTCGCGCGCGATCGGGTCGAGCCCCACGGTCGGCTCGTCGAGGATCAGCAGCCGCGGCTGGTTGACCAGTGCCTGGGCGAGTTCAAGGCGACGCACCATCCCGCCCGAGTAGGTGCGGGCCATCCGGTCTGCGACGTCGGTGAGGCCCATCGCGGCGAGCGCGTCGTCGACCCGCGCCCGCCGCTGGCGTCGTGGCACGTCGAACAGGCCTGCGAACAGGGCGACGTTCTCGCGGCCCGTCAGCCCGGCGTCGGCGGACAGCATCTGCGGCACGTAGCCGATGAGGCGGCGTGCCCGCAGCGGCGCTCGCGCCGCGTCCACCCCGAACACCAGCACCGAACCGGCGGCCGGCCGCAGCAACGTGACGATGACGCGGATGGCGGTGGTCTTGCCCGCACCGTTCGGCCCGAGCAGGCCGACGATCTCACCGGCTCCGAGATCGAGGTCGACCGAGTCGACCGCCGCGTGCTCCCCGAACCGGTAGGTCAGCCCCCGGACGACGAGGGCCGGCGGGCCGTCCGCGGACACCGTGGATGCGGCCAGAGACACGGAATGATCGACAGACATCCGACCTCCATATCGTTTTCTTCCTACAACTAACTATCCACCCTCCGCCTTGCCCCGTCACCCGCGAACGAAAAGGGCCCTCCCGTCCGGTAACGGACGGCAGGGCCCTCAGGTCGTTCAGTGCTTCCAGGTCGTTCAGTGCTTCGTGCCGGCCGGCTGGTCCGGGGCGTCGTCAGCGTTGGGCTGGCCGCCCTGTTCCTCCTCCTCGACGAAGAAGCCGGTCACCGCCTTGCCTGCACGCCGGGCGAGACCACTCCTGGCGTTTGCGGTCTGGTCGCCGGACCCCACGGCCACCCGGTCGGTCGGGACCCGGCGATGGTCGGCCACCGGCGGCAGCTTCGGCCGGTGGGCCTCCACGAACTCCCCGCTGGGAAGCTGGTGGATGATCCCGGTCTCGATGCCGTGCTCGGCGATCTCATGGTCGCGGCCCTGCAGGCCGATGCAGATCTTCTTGGTGATGCTGTAGGCGATCGGCGGGACGATGATGCAGCCGATCCGTCCTGCCCATGTCATCGCGTTCAGCGAGATGTCGAACGTCTTCGCGATGACGTCGTTCCCACCGGAGATCCACAGCACCAGGTAGAAACTGATGGCCATGGCACCGAAACCCGTCCGGGTCGCCGCGTCCCGGGGACGCTGGAGCAGGTTGTGTGACTCGGTGTCCCCGGTGAACCTGGCCTCCAGGAACGGGTACAGCGCAAGCAGCGTGAACAGGATCCCGGGCAGGATCAGCGTCGGCCAGAACACCGCCGGCACGGTGTGCCCGAGACCGCGGAACTCCCACGGCGGGAACAGACGCGTCGAGCCGTCGAGGAAGCCGATGTACCAGTCCGGCTGGGACGCGGAGCTGACGTTCCCCGGGTCGTAAGGGCCGAAACTCCAGATCGGGTTGATCTGCGCCAGACCGCCGAGTAGCGCGAGCATCGCGAACACCAGCATGAAGAACCCGCTGGACTTCGCCGCGAACACCGGGAACACCCGGTGCCCGATGACGTTGTGCTCGGTCTTGCCCGGCCCTGGGAAGTCGGTGTGCTTCTGGTGCCACAGGATGCCCAGGTGGGCGCCGATCAGCGCCAGCAGGATGCCCGGCACCAGCAGGATGTGGACGACGTACAGCCGGGGGATGAAGTTCTGACCCGGCCACTCGCCGTCGAAGACGAGGAACGACGCCCACGTCCCGACGACCGGGATCGACTGGGCGATGGACGCCGCGATCCGCAGCCCCGTACCGGACAGCAGGTCGTCCGGAAGCGAGTAGCCGGCGAAACCCTCGAGGATCCCCAGCACGAGCAGTCCCACGCCGATCAGCCAGTTGACCTCTCGGGGCTTGCGGTAGGCGCCGGTGAAGAACACCCGCATCAGGTGCACCACGATGGATGCGACGAACAGCAACGCGGCCCAGTGGTGGATCTGGCGGAAGACCAAACCCGCACGGGTGTCGAAGCTGATGTCCAGGGTCGAGGCGTAGGCCCGGCTCATCTCGACGCCCTTGAGCGGGACGTACGAGCCGTTGTAGACGACCTCGGTGTTGCTCGGGTCGAAGAACAGCGTGAGATAGATGCCGGTCAGCACCAGGATGATGAAGCTGTAGAGGGCGATCTCCCCGATCATGAACGACCAGTGGTCGGGGAACACCTTGTTCAGGTTCCGGCGCAGCCCCGCCTGCGTACCGAAACGCTCGTCGACCGTCCGGTTGAGCTTTCGGACCGGGCCCGGCCTTTTGACCAGATGCGGTGGTGGGACGGTGGTCATGAACGCTCCCAGAAGGCGGGACCGACGGGCTCGGTGTAGTCGTGTCGTGCGATGAAGTACCCGTCCTTGTCCACATCGATCGCCAGCTGCGGCAGGGACCGGCTGGCCGGGCCGAAGATGGCGCGGCATCCGTCCAGGACGTTGAACACGGACTGGTGGCACGGGCACAGTAGGTGGTGGGTCTGCGCCTCATAGAGGCTGACCGGACAACCCGCGTGGGTACAGATCTTCGAATAGGCGACGTGACCGGCGTAGGCCCAGTCCTCCCGGCCGGGGCGCGGGTGATTCTCCCCCGGAGCGAGCCGGATGAGCACGGTGGCGCTGTCGGCCTTGTCGTGCAAGGTCACCTTGGGCTCGTAGCGGACGGTGCCGTTGGCCTCGGTGACGGGTACCGCCGGGAACACGGTTTCGATGCCGCCGATGGCCATGTCGCCGAGCTTGACCAGGTTGCCTTCCCCGGTCACCAGGCGGGCGCCGGACACCCAGCGGGTGTGGTCGAGCTGCTTGCCCGGCTTGCTGTTGGTCAGGTTCAGCAGCGGTACGACCAGCAGGCCACCGAGGACGGTCCCCGCGCCCAGCAGGGTGCGGCGGACCAGTGGCCGGCGGGCGAGGCCGGTGTCGGCATATCCGAGCGCGACCGTCTCCTCGGTGGCGGCGATCTCCTCGGCCGGGGAGGCGAAGGGGTGCCGCTCCTGGACCGCCTCCTCATGCGGCATGAGCCGCTTCGCCCAGAGGATGATCCCGAACCCGATGCCGCCCATCGCCATGGCGAGGGCACCGCCCATGCACGGGGTGTAGTACTCGGCCTGTTTGTCACCGACGAAGTTGGTGACGATGAAGCCGACCGTCCCGACCACCGAGACGATGAACCAGAAGGCCACGAGCCGCTCGGCCCGGCGCTCGGCCCGGCGGTCGATCTCTTCAGCGTGCGGGGGACGGACCTCGACGCCCCGCTCGCCGGCCTCGGCCAGCAGGACCGTGGCCGGAGCCCGGGTCGAGTCGGTCTGGTGCGGGGGCGTCCCCAGACGCTCGGAACCGTCGTCGCGTCCCTGCTTCAGCTCGGGTCCGCGAGTCCGGGCATCGGCTCCTCCCCCGGCCGGTTCCCCGGAGGGCTTCACCGGGTGCTTCGCGCGGTCGAAGATGCTCCCGCCGTCGTCGGCGGGATGCCCCGTCCCGGGCGTGTCGTCGTCCTGCTTGCTCATACCTTCTGCCTCGCTCCGATCCACAGGCACACCGCGAGCAGGCCTCCGATGCCGACCAGCCAGGCCAGCAGCCCCTCGGGAACCGGCCCGTACTTGCCGAGTGCGTCGCCACCGGCGCTGGGCGCCTCGCTCAGATGCCGCACGTACTTCGCAATCGCCGTGGCGTCGGCGTTGTCGATCTGCCCGGGGCCGAACACGGGCATCGACTCGGGGCCGGTCCGCATGGCCTCGACGATCTGGGTCGGGGTGGCCTTACCCAGGTCGGGTGCGTACTTGCCGTAGGTCAGCGGCGCACCCGCACCGGTGGCCTGATGGCACTGGGCGCAGTTGGCCCGGTACAGCTCACCGCCATGGGCGAGGTCTGCGTCATCCAGCGCGGCGGAGGTGATGACCGGCTTCTTCGGGCCACCGCCGAGGCTGCCGACGTACGCGGCCAGTTGGTCGATCTGCGTCTGGTCGTAGATCGGATCCTTGCGCTTGGCCTGCGCACCGGGCGCGGCCAGTGGCATCCGACCGGTGCCCACCTGGAAGTCCACCGCGGCAGACCCGACCCCGACGAGACTCGGCGCCTGGTTGCCGCCCTGGGCGTTCACGCCGTGGCAGCTCGAGCAGCCCTGGAGGTAGAGGGCGCGGCCCGCTCTGACGGCCTCGTTGGCGTCCGCGGTGTCCTGGGCCGTCCCACGCGGGGCGAACGCCGCCCACAGGACGCCGGTGGCCGCGAGCGCCACCAGAAGGACAACGGCGGAGGAACGCCGACGCCGACGTACGGATGCACGGGCAGCGCCCACAGATGCAGTCATGTCGCTCACTGGAGGAGGTAGATGGTCGCGTAGAGGCCGATCCAGACGACGTCGACGAAGTGCCAGTAGTACGACGTCACGATCGCGGAGGTGGCCTTCTCGGGGGTGAACCTGCCGTAGCTCGACCGAGCAAGTACGATCACGAACGCGATGAGCCCGCCGATCACGTGCAGGCCGTGAAAGCCGGTCGTGAGGTAGTAGACGGATCCGTAGGCATGGGACGAGAGCGTGAACTCGTTCTCGTGGAAGTACTCCCATGCCTGGCCGCCGACGAACACGGCACCCATGATCAGCGTGATGACGTACCAGCGACGCAGACCGTAGACGTCGCCACGTTCCGCCGCGAACACACCCAGCTGGCAGGTCAGGCTTGAGAGCACCAGGATCGTCGTGAAGACAAGCGCGTAGCCGACATGCAGGTGCACCGGGCCGATTTCGGATCCCGCGGGATCGCCGGTGACCGGTGGCCAGTTACCACTGTTGACCGACCGGATCGTGTAATACATCGCGAACAGGGCCGCGAAGAACATCAACTCCGATGACAGCCACACGATCGTTCCCACGGAAACCATCGAGGGACGGTTGGCCGTGGGGTGCGGCGGCGGAGCCTTCTCAAGGACGGGGGCGGAGGCCACGTCGGTCATTCTGGCACGCGATCCGCGAGGCGCCACCGTAGGTTCGACATTCGGTAGGACTACGAGCTGTCGATGGTCCCGCCCAGCGCTAGTGTCCAGGAGGTGACGGAGTCCGTGACCAGCCTTGGCACCCTCGCCGCCGGAGCCGTGCCCGTGCCGTTCCGGCACGCAGAACTCCCACCACCGCCGACTGTCGGGCGCCTTCTCCTGCACGTCACACCCGAACCCGGGCCGGTGCTGCTGGTCGCGGTCATGGCCGGGCTCTACCTGCTCGGAGTGCGCAGACTCACAGATCGCGCAGACACCTGGAACCCGTGGCGGACGGCATCCTGGCTCACCGGCCTGCTGGTCGTCGCGTACGCGCTCATCGGCGGGGTCGCCGCCTACGACACCTCGCTGTTCAGCGCGCACGCCGTCCAGCACCTGCTGCTGGGCACGGTCGCGCCCATCCCACTCGCGCTCGGGGCCCCGGTCACCCTGGCGTTGCGGACCCTGCCGCGGCGCGCCCGCAGGCTCCTGGTGAAGGTGCTGCACAGCCGGGTGGCCAGGGTGCTGACGTTTCCGCTAGTCGGATTCGCCCTGTTCATCGTCAGCCTGTACGGGCTCTACTTCACGAGCCTGTACCAGGCGTCGCTGGAGCATCCGACGCTGCACCTGTTCCTGCACGTCCACTTCCTGGCCGTGGGCTGCCTGTTCTACTGGCCGATCATCGGGCTCGACCCCATTCCGGGCCGGCTGCCCTACTGGAGCCGGCTGCTCCTGCTGTTCGTGACCTTCCCGCTGCACGCACTGTGGGCGCTGGCGATGTTCACCACCGAGGACGTCTTCGCCGGGAGTTGGTACGTCTCACTCGGCCGGACCTGGGGGTCCAGCCTGCTGGGCGATCAGCAGACCGGCGCCGGCCTGATGTGGGCCTCGGGCGAACTGGTCGGCGCCGCGGTGTTCGTGGCGCTGTTCGTCCAGTGGTCGCGGGCGGACGGGCGGGAGGCCGTCCGGGAGGACCGGCGACTGGACCGCCTCGACCGGCTGGCCCAGCTCCCGACGAAGCGGCGGTCTCCGGCCGAGGCGACGGACCCGGCCGAGGCGACGGAAACCACGGATCCGGCGGACCCGGAGGCCGACCTGCTCGCCAGGGAGGCGGCCTACAACGCCTGGCTTGCCCGGCTTGCCGCCGGTCCGGTCAGCCGCGCAGCGCGAGGTCCGCGATCAGACTGATCCGGGTGGCGCCGGTGATCGGTGTCGCCTCGTTGTAGGCGGGATGGTCGACCACGAGCTCGACCGGCACGGCCGGGTCCCGGAAGGCATCCCGCGCGGAGTCGTCGAGCGGGAACCGCAGCATGTGCACGGACACGGTCGGGCCTGGAACGTCCGGGTCCTCGTCGGGTCCGGGGATCTCCTCGGCCGGCGCCGGGACTCCGTCGATCTCCAGGCGGATGCTGTGCTGGACCCCGGCGAGGCGTTCCAGCTCCGACCGGACAGCCTCCGCGACATCCAGTTCGATGAGGACGGTGGCGGTGAGCGCGTGGCTGGAGGGCAGGAGCCGGGAATAGATCTCGATCTCGTGGGCGACCTCCGAGGGGCTGTGCAGCCGCTCGGCGTAGACCATCTCCTGCACCTGGTAGCGCAGGGTCTGCTCGTTCTCGAACTCAAGAACAATCATGTCCCCGACCCGGACCCGGCGCTCCGCCCGGACGGGGAGGATGCGGGTACGCGCAGCCGGCCGCCGCGCGGAGTAGACCTCAGGGTCGGTGATGATGTCGGCGACAGTGAGCGCCATCGTTGGGCCCCCCAGGTGGTCTGTCTCGTGGATGTTGGCGGAGGAGGAGCCGAGCGGGCGGGGTGGGCGCACGTCCGGCGTCCACCCCGCCCGCTTCGTCGCAGGAGTCAGACCGCTTCCTGCTCGGCCTTCTCGTCGGCGACGACCGCGTCCAGGGCCTTCTTGAAGCGCCCGGCGTGGGTCTTCTCGGCCCGCGCAAGGGTGGAGAACCAGTCCGCGATCTCCTCGAAACCCTCCTCGCGGGCGGTCTTGGCGAAGCCCGGGTACATGGCGGTGAACTCGTAGGTCTCCCCCGCCACGGCGCTGGCGAGGTTCTTCGTGGTGGCGCCCAGCGGCTCCCCGGTCGCCGGGTCGCCCACCTCCGCGAGGAAGTCCAGGTGGCCGAACGCGTGGCCGGTCTCACCCTCGGCGGTGTCGCGGAAGAGGGACGCGGCGTCGGTCAGGCCCTCGATGTCGGCTCGGCGGGCGAAGTAGAGGTAGCGGCGGTTGGCCTGGCTCTCGCCGGCGAACGCCTCCTTGAGGTTTTCGTGGGTCTTCGTGCCGTCAAGCTTCGGCATGTGGAGCTCCTTCTTCGATCGTGATCCACCCCTTGGCCGGGGTGATCGACACCGGTGGTGGTTACCGGCACCGGACGGGTCGGCTATGCCGGTCCGGTTGTCCGGGTCGGTCCGGTTGTCCGGGTCGGTCTGGTTGTCCGACAGGACGGGCACAGGCCACGGAACTGCAGGGCGTAACCCGTGATCGCGAAGCCGGTGCTTTCCGACAGCTCGTCCACCGTCTCGACGGGGACGGGCAGATCGATATCCACCGCTCGTCCGCAGCGATCACAGACAACGTGCTCGTGACGTGTGGTGTTCGCGTCGTACCGGGCGGCGGCACCGGTTCCGAGACTGAGCTCGAGGGCATGCCCTGACCTGACGAGCAACCCCAGGGATCGGTACACGGTCGCGGCGCCGATACCTGGCGCAACCACTCGGACACGATCGTAGACCTCCGCCGCCGTCGGATGGTCGTGGGCGGCCTGGAGCACCTCCAGCACCGCACGGCGCTGGGGGGTGAGGCGGAGATCCTGCTGATCGTTCATCGCACGTCCGATGCTTGAAGCGCGTTCGTTGCCGGTATCGATGAGAACGAGTCTCACTATCCCCGAGGAAGGCTCGGACGGCAAACCACTGGATGCACAATGAAACAGCAACGGAACACCGGCGACATCCCGGTGATACGACGACGGTGTGGTCATCGGCACGCCCATCGACATGGTCACCAGCACATCCGGAGGGAGCAGCCGGCCGCGGAACCAACTCCCACGAGCGCCCATCGGATACCCTGCCGGCGGGTTCATCATCGCCCGGTCGCGGTACGCGATCGAACGATGCCCCCTTGGGTATCATTCCAGCGATCACTTTGATCGAAAGGCTTGCGGTCACATGAGTACGGTCCTCGTGTACGCGGACAAGCCCGACGTCCGGGAGCGGGTGAAGCTCGCAGTCGGCCCGCTTCCCGACCCCGAGCTCGGGCTCCTTGAGTTCCTAGACGTCGGGGACGGCGCGTCCGTCGTCGACGCGGTCGACCACGGGGAAGCCGACATCTGCATCCTGGACGCCGAGGCGACACCGACCGGTGGGATGGGGCTGTCCCGCCAGCTCAAGAACGAGATCCCCGACTGCCCGCCCACCATCCTGCTGGTGGCACGCCGGGACGACCGGTGGCTCGCCACCTGGTCGCTCGCCGACGCGGTGGTCGCCCATCCCGTGGACCCCGCCGAACTGGCCGAGGTCGTCGTCGCGTTGCTGCGCCGGCGCCACGCGCTGGCCCCGCGAGGCCGCTCCCCGCAGCCCGCGAGCGTCAGGACCTGACCGTGGCCAGGTCCGAGGGATCCGCACGCGGCTGGCCCGAGCTGCTCGGGGCGCTCCTACGACGGGAGACGCTCGGCGCCGGGGACACTGCGTGGGCGATGAGCCAGGTCATGTCCGGCGAGGCGTCCCCGGCCCAGATCGCCGGCTTCGCCATCGCCCTGCGAGCCAAGGGAGAGACCCCCGAGGAGGTCGGTGGCCTCGTCCGGGTCATGATCGACTACGCCGCGCCACTGGAAATCACCGAAGATATTCGCGAACGCGCCGTGGACACCTGCGGTACCGGTGGCGACCAGTCGCATTCGGTCAACGTGTCGACCATGGCCGCGATTGTCGTCGCGGGCTGCGGAATTCCCGTGGTCAAACATGGGAACCGGGCCGCGTCGTCGACCTGTGGAACAGCTGACCTGCTGGAGGAACTCGGCGTCGTCATCGACCTTCCACCCGTCGCTGTCGCCGCCTGCCTCGCGGAGGCCGGTGCCACGTTCTGCTTCGCGCCGGTCTTCCACCCGGCGATGAGGCATGCCGCCGGACCGCGGCGCGAACTCGGTGTACCCACGGTCTTCAACATCCTCGGACCGCTGACCAACCCGGGCCGTCCGGCGTCCCAGGCCGTGGGCGTCGCCGATCCGCGGCTCGCCCCGGTCGTCGCCGGAGTGCTCGCCGCACGCGGGACCCGGGGCCTGGTGTTCCGCGGCGACGACGGCCTCGACGAACTCACCCCCAACGCGACGTCGACCGTGTGGGTCGTCACGGACGGCAAGGTCCGGCAGGAGACCTTCGACCCACGCGATGTCGGTATCTCGCCCGGTGATCCGAAGGAGCTGCAGGGCGCCGACGCCGTTTACAACGCCGAGGTGACCCGTGCGTTGCTGACGGGACGCGCGGGGCCGGTGCGTGACGCCGTCGTGCTCGCCGCCGGGGCCGCGCTGGTCGCCGCGACCGGACCGACCGCCGCGCCCGTCACCGAACAGCTACGGCGTCAGCTCGCCCGGGCCGCATGGTCGCTGGACTCCGGCGCGGCGCAGGCCGCGCTGCTCCGGTGGGTACGGGTCAGCCAGGCTGGGGCATCCACCACGGTCTGACGGCCGTACCGGCCCGGGGCGCACCTGTCGGCGGGAGCCCCTCGCCGGGTTCTCGATCGGCCGACAACCCCTGGCAGGTGGCGCCCCGCGTCAGTCCTCCGGGACGGGTGGGTGCCAGATGTTCTCGAACAGCAGGCAGACGACGAACAGGAACGTCATGATCCCGCCGATGAGAGCCAGCCATACCCCGAAGATGATGCCGAGGACGACCAGGCTTGCGCTCGCCGCGATGAAGAAGGGGTAGTAGCTGCCCGGGGTGAAGTGACCCAGCTCGCCCGCGCCATCGGCGACCTCGGCGTCGGGAAGGTCCTGCGGACGTGCTCCGATACGACGGGCGGTGAACAGCAGGTACCCGCCGACGAGCAGGCCGAGACCGCCGCACAGCGCGAGCGCGACCGTGCCCGTGGGGTCCTGCGAGGTGAACCAGTAGATGACGTCGACCACCGTGCAGAAAATCGTGAACACGAGGAAGACAACGCCCTCGATCTTCATGGCTGCTGCTCCGCCCTAGCTTCCTTGGGGTCTCCGGCGACGCGGCGGGCGCAACCGTCGGATCGATTTGCGATCCGACGGTTCATCCGATGCGCACGCCACATCTGGCCGGCTATCTGATCTCAGGTGTGGCGTGGTAGTCGATACTCCCCGCCGCCTGCGGATAGTGCAGGTCGAAAGCAGGCCGCTCCGACCGGATGCGCGGCAGCGAGCGGAAGTTGTGCCGTGGCGGCGGGCAGGACGTCGCCCACTCCAGGGAGTTTCCATATCCCCACGGGTCGTCCACGACGGCCAGCTCGCCCTTTTTGAAGGAGTGCCAGACGTTGTACATGAACGGCAGGGTCGAGGTGGCCAGCAGGAAGGCGCCGGCGGTGGAGACGGTGTTGAAGGTGGTGAATCCGTCGGTGGGCGAGTAGTCGGCGACCCGTCGCGGCATGCCCTGCATACCCAGCCAGTGCTGGATCAGGAAGGTCAGGTGGAAGCCGAAGAACAGCGTCCAGAAGTGGATCTTGCCGAGTTTCTCGTCGAGCATGCGCCCGGTGACCTTCGGGAACCAGAAGTAGATTCCGGCATAGGCGGCGAAGACGACCGAGCCGAACACCACGTAGTGGAAGTGTGCGACCACGAAGTAGCTGTCACTGACATGGAAGTCGATCGGCGGGCTCGCCAGCAGCACACCGGTCAGACCGCCGAGCAGGAACGTCACGAGGAAGCCCAGGGCGAACAGCATGGGCGTCTCGAACGTGATCTGGCCCCGCCAGATCGTACCGATCCAGTTGAAGTACTTCATTCCGGTCGGTACCGCGATCAGGAAGGACAGGAATGCGAAAAAGGGCAGCAGAACCGCCCCGGTGACGAACATGTGGTGCGCCCACACCGCGACCGACAGCGCCCCGATACCGACCGTGGCGAAGACAAGACCCTTGTAGCCGAACAGCGGCTTGCGGGAGAAGACCGGCAGGACCTCGCTGATGATGCCGAAGAACGGCAACGCGATGATGTAGACCTCGGGATGCCCGAAGAACCAGAACAGGTGCTGCCACAGGATCGCGCCGCCGTTGCCCGCGTCGAAGATATGAGCGCCGAACCGCCGGTCGGCTTCCAGAGCCAGCAGCGCTCCGGTGAGGACCGGGAAGGCCACCAGCACCAGGATCGAGGTGACGAGGAAGTTCCAGCAGAAGATGGGCAGCCGGAACATCGTCATTCCCGGCGCACGCAGGCAGAGAATTGTCGTAATCATGTTGACCGCGCCGAGGATCGTACCGAGACCCGACACCACCAGGCCCAGGATCCACATGTCCGAGCCAGCACCCGGCGAGTAGACCGCGTTGTTGAGCGGCGCGTAGGCGAACCACCCGAAGTCCGCCGCGCCGTTCGGGGTCAGGAAACCCCCGATGACCGTCAGGCTCCCGAACAGGAAGAACCAGTACGACAGGGCGTTGAGCCGCGGGAACGCCACGTCGGGCGAGCCGATCTGCAACGGCACCAGGAAGTTCGCGAACGCGAATGCCATGGGCGTGGCGAACATCAGCAGCATCAACGTGCCGTGCATGGTGAAGAGCTGGTTGAACTGCTCGTTCGACAGGAACTGCAGACCGGGACGAGCGAGTTCGGCCCGCATCAGCTCGGCCATGATCCCGGCGAACAGGAAGAACGCGAAGGCCGTGACGCCGTACATCACGGCGATGTCCTTGTGGGAGGTCGTCCGCAGGTAGCCGAGCAGGTTCGTGCGCGGCTTGGTGTGCAGCTCCTCGACGTGGCCGGCCGGCGGCTCGTGCACCAGTGTCACTGTCCGCTCCCGCGAGTGGTCGTTGCGGCGGATGTCTGCGTGGTCGCGCCGGTCGCCCCCGTTGCCCCAGCCGCCCCGGCCGCGGTCACCGTGGCCGGTCTTTCCCGTTCGGCGATGTACCGGTCGTACTCGTCACCCGGGATCACCTTGACGTAGAAGTTCATGCGGTCGTGGTCGACGCCGCACAGCTCCGCGCAGCGGCCGACGAACGTGCCGGTCTTGTTGATCGTGACCTGGAACTGGTTGATCCGGCCGGGAATCACGTCCCGCTTGAACAGGAAGTCCGGTACCCAGAAGGAGTGGATCACATCCGGGGAGGTCTCCACGAAGCGGATGGTCCGGCCCTGCGGAAGTACCAGGACAGCAGGCTGGCCGGGCTGGCCGGTGACCTCGACCGGAGTCGTGCCGTTGCGGCCCGTGTCGAGATATCGGAACTGCCAGTTCCAGCGGAAGCCGATGACGTTGACCGTGACGTCCGGGTTGGCGGGAAGCTTGTCGACGTCGACCTCGTCGCGGGCGGTGTAGTAGAAGAGGCCGGCGACGATCACCAGGGGCACGACCGTGTAAAGGACCTCGACCGGGAGGTTGTACCGGACCTGCCGGGGCAGCTCGTCCGACTTCTTCCGGAACACGATGATCGCGTAGAAGATCAGACCCCAGGTGAACACACCCACAGCGAGCGCCGCGATCGTGGAACCCTGCCACAGGTTCAGAATGCGCAGGGACTGATCCGTCACACCATCGGGGAACCCGAAGTTGGGAACGTCACATGCCGTCGCCGCCACCATGAGCAGCGCCAGGCTCATGGCGAGGCGCAGCCCGCGCCGCGGACGGAAACGAGCGGCCGGTCGGTCAAGATCGCTCGCAACACGGCTCACGCGGTTCGTACTTCCCACCCGAGGAGCGTCGGAGGCAGTCGCTTCCTCGACATCGGCGGGCAACGGCCGAGTTCGGCCGAAGGATCGGGTCACCAGGTCCTGCCTCCCACGAATGCGCCGGTCCGACCGAACCAACCGGGCCGGCGCAGGGCTCTTCGACAAGCTGTAGATGCTGCGGCAGGAGCGTATCCCAGCCACCCGTCCGGCATCTCGCCAGCGCCCCACAGAACCCCTTGGGGCGTCCGGACCTCCGGACCTCCGGGTGTCCGGGCGGAATACCGTCGGAAGCGTGCCGGCCTATCTTGACCACGCCTCCACGGCCGTTCTGCACCCTACGGCCCGCGACGCCCTGTTGGCAGCTCTGGACGAAGGCTGGGCCGACCCCGCACGTCTCTACCGTGACGCCCGCCGGGCCCGCATGCTGCTCGACGCCTCCCGGGAGACGGTCGCCGCGGTGCTCGGTGCCCGCCCGGACGAGGTCAGCTTCACATCCAGCGGGACCCAGGCGGCGCAACTCGCGCTACTCGGCACCGCTCGGGCACGGCGCCGCGCAGGTACCCGGATCCTTCTCAGCGCCGTGGAACACTCCTGCGTCCTGCATGCGGCAGAGTGGCACGAGAGGGCCGGCGGCCAGGTCACCACCGTGGGGGTGGATGGTTTCGGCCGGGTCGACCCGGCGGCCTTCGCTCCCCCGCCGGACACCGCGGTGGCAAGCCTGCAACATGCCAACCACGAGGTCGCGACCATCCAACCGGTGGCCGCGGTTGCCGACGTCCTGCACGCCGTCGGCGTCCCCCTGCATGTGGACGCGGCCATGTCCGTCGGCCGGATCCCGGTGGATGTCCAGGCAATCGGTGCCGATCTGCTGAGCGCGAGCGCGCACAAGTTCGGCGGGCCGGCCGGCGTCGGCATCCTGGTGGTGCGGACCGGGCGACGGTGGGCCAACCCGCTGCCCGCGGACGAACGCGAAGGCGGCCGGGTCGCCGGCTTCCCCAACGTCGCGGGCATCGTCGCGACGGCCGCGGCCCTGCACGCCCGAGCCGGCGAGATCGCCGATGAGGCACCGCGCCTCGCTGGCTACGTCGACCGGCTACGAGCCCGGCTTCCTCACCTCGTCCCGGACGTCGAGATACTCGGCGACCCCGACCCGGCCGGCCGACTGCCGCATCTGCTTACCTTTTCCTGTCTGTACGTCGACGGGGAGTCGCTGCTCGGCGAGTTGGACCGGGCGGGAATCGCGGTGAGCAGCGGATCCAGCTGCACCTCCGACACCCTCACCCCGAGTCATGTGCTGGCGGCCATGGGTGCGCTGACCCAGGGCAACATCCGGGTCTCCGTCGGACGGGAGTCCGATGCGGCGGACGTCGACGCCCTGCTGGCAGTTCTGCCGGACGCGGTCGCTCGCGTCCGCGAGCGGGCCGGGGTGGTCGGCCTGTGACCAAAGGTGAGAGCACTGTGTGGCACGACGCGTGGTTCACCGTGGACGCGCGGGGACGACGCTGTCCGCTACCGATCATCGAACTGGCGCGCCGCCTGCCCGAGCTCGGCATCGGAGCCGTCCTTGTGCTGTGGGCGGACGACCCGGCAGCGGCCTTCGACGTCCCGGCCTGGTGTCGGATGCGGGCGCAGGAACTGGTGTCGACCCGGGAGCTGACCGATGGCGGTACGGCCTACCTCGTGCGCCGCCTCACCTGATCGGCGCCTGATCGTCGGCAGTGGGCTCAGCCGATCGGCGTGGGTCAGTCGACCGGAAGGTGTGGGGTGATCTCCGCGGCGGCGTCCGCCCCATAGGTCTCCGACAGCCGCTTGGCCAGCTCGTCCGGGGCGGTCTCGTACTCCTGGGTGCCGATCGTCTCCAGCGCGAGCGTGGCGAGCAGGCAGCCGATCTGGGCGGACCGTCGCAGGGTCAGACCCCATGCCCGACCCGCGAAGAAACCCGCGCGGAAGGCGTCGCCGACACCGGTCGGGTCCGGTGTCACCCTGGCGGGCACCACCGGCACGAGGATCGGCTCCGCGCCGGTGGCCTCGATGGCGACCCCGTCCGCGCCATGGGTGGTGATTCTTACTCCGACCCGCTCGAGCACCTGTGCGTCCGACCATCCGGTCTTGCTCTCCAGCAGGCCCTTCTCGTAGGCGTTGCACAGCAGCCAGGCCGCGCCGTCGACCAGCCTTCGGATCTCCGGACCGTCCATCCGGGCGAGCTGCTGGGAGGGGTCCGCGGCGAACGGAATGGACCGTTCTCGGCACTCCTCGGTGTGGCGGAGCATTGCTTGCGGATCGTTCGGGCTGATGACCACCAGGTCGAGACCGCCCAGACGGTCGACGATCGGACGCAGTTCGATCAGCCGGGCATCGCTCATCGCCCCGGGGTAGAAGGAGGCGATCTGACACAGGTCGTTGTCTGTCGTGCACACGAAACGAGCGGTGTGCGCGAGTTCGCTCACATGTACCGAACCGGTGTCGACCCCGTTGCGGTCGAGCCAGGAGCGGTAGTCGACGAAGTCCTCACCGACAGCGCCGACGAGGACGGGGCGAAGGCCCAGCCGTCCGAGGCCGTAGCAGATGTTGGCGGCCGCTCCCCCGCGCCGGATGACAAGATCATCCACAAGGAACGACAGCGATACCCGTTCCAGCTGGTCCGCGAGCAGCTGCTCGGCGAACCGCCCTGGAAAACGCATGAGGTGGTCGGTGGCGATGGAACCTGTCACGGCGATACGCACGATGACCGAGCCTACCCGGCACGCACCCGTCCGCAGCGCAACCGCGGCTCCGGCCCGGGGGAGAGACCCCGGGCCGGAGCATCACGATCAGTGGAAGGAGTCGCCGCAGGCGCAGGAACCCGCCGCGTTCGGGTTGTCGATCGTGAAGCCCTGCTTCTCGATCGTGTCGACGAAGTCGATCGTGGCGCCGCCGAGGTACGGACTACTCATCCGGTCGACCGCGACCTTGACACCGGAGAAGTCCAGGACGGTGTCGCCGTCGAGCTGACGCTCGTCGAAGAAGAGCTGGTAGCGCATGCCGGAGCAGCCGCCGGGCTGCACGGCGATCCGGAGCTGGAGGTCGTCGCGCCCCTCCTGCTCAAGCAGGTTTTTCACCTTGCCCGCGGCCACGTCGGTCAGGATGACGGTGCTCGGCCGAGTCGCTGTGTCCGTGTCGGTCACGGTGTCGGTCACGGTGTCGGTCGTCGCGTCCTGGACGGTCATGGAGGCTGCTCCCTAGCGATACTTGGGGCCTCCGGACGCACGAAAAGGAACATGATCGCGCGCCCTTTGGCCAACTAGTCTTCCTTTGGCCAGCTAGGCCCTTGGGTCCTTGGGTCCTCCAGCGGCGAAAGTACGATCGCACCGCCTTCGGCCAGTAAGCACCTGCGCAGGTGTGCCCGGTATTCGTCTACCCACATTGCGTGTGCGCCTTGTACGCAACCGTGTGAGATGTCTGCATATTCCGCTATTCATAGCCTGTCACCGATCACGCCATCGTGGCAGTAGCCGTCACTCGCAACACCTACCCTGCAACACCGCGGGCCACGATCGCCTTCCCATCGTACGCAGGACATCTCCCGACGACCAAGCAAAGACCCCCGGGCTGTGATCGCGAACTCATCGCGCTCACGGAAGCATGTGCATGCGCGGCGAGTTAGAGTCTTATCGACCATTCGTCCACAGGCAGGCGGCCAGGCCGCGCAGACAGCCGGTCGACCGGAGGAGCGAGCATGACCATCAATCCCGCGCTCGAACGCGGCATCACGCCGCCGGTCACGCCACCGGTCACGCCACCGGTCACGCCACCGGTCACGCCACCTGCGCAGGCTCCGGCCGGGCCGCTGGAGCTGCTGCTGCTCGGCCGCGGCAGCGATCCGGACAGCGAGCGTGGGGTCGACTGCCCCGGCACGCTGCCACCGGCGTCCGACCCGACCCTCGTCGAGCGCGCCACGCTCGCGCGCCGTGCGCTCGGCGGCTCCGTCTTCGTCCTCGGGCATCACTACCAGCGGGACGAGGTCATCGCCTTCGCCGACGTCACCGGCGACTCGTTCAGACTCGCCCGACAGGCCGCCGCCCGGCCCGACGCCGGCCACATCATTTTCTGTGGCGTCCATTTCATGGCCGAAAGCGCCGACATCCTCACCGGCGACCACCAACAGGTGATCCTCCCCGATCTCGCCGCAGGCTGTTCCATGGCCGACATGGCCGGTGCCGAACAGGTCGAACAGGCATGGGAGACACTCGCCGACGCAGGACTCGCCGACGGTACGGTCCCGGTCAGCTACATGAACTCCTCGGCTGCCATCAAGGCGTTCACCGGACGCCACGGCGGCACAATCTGCACCTCGTCCAACGCCCGCAAGGCGCTGGACTGGGCGTTCGGCCCCGACCGCCGCGGCGAACGGGTGCTGTTCCTGCCGGACCAGCACCTCGGGCGCAACACCGCCGTGCTTGAGATGGGGATGTCGCTGGAGGACTGCGTCGTCTACAACCCGCACCGGCCCGGCGGCGGCGTGCAGACCGCCCGACTGCGCGACGCGCGGATGATCCTCTGGCGAGGTCACTGCTCGGTCCACGGCCGGTTCAGCAGGGCCTGCGTGGACGACGTCCGTGCCCGCGTACCCGGCGTCACCGTGCTGGTCCATCCGGAGTGCCAGTACGAGGTCGTGACCGCCGCGGACATGGTCGGCTCGACGGAGTACATCATCAAGGTGGTGGACGAGGCCCCGCCCGGCAGTAGGTTCGCCGTAGGCACCGAGCTCAACCTGGTACGCAGGCTCGCGAACCGGCATCCTGACAAAACCGTCGCGTTCCTGGACCGTACGGTGTGCTACTGCTCGACAATGAACCGTATTGACCTGCCCCACCTCGTGTGGGCACTCGAGTCCCTCGTGCGCGGTGAGACGGTCAACCGCATCGCGGTTGACCCCGAGGTCGCGGCACATGCCCGGAAGGCCCTTGACCAGATGTTGGCTCTGCCCTGATGGCCCTGTTGAAGCGCCGCGCACCAGCCACCGACGCGCTCACCGACGCGCCGGGCAACCCGGCGGGGGAAGGCGTAGCACCGGAACCCGCCCGGAACAGTTCCGGCAAGGGGCGCCCCACCCCGAAGCGCAGTGAGGCACGCGCGGCACGTGCCCGCGGCGGCGCCGGGCCCACGACCCCGACGTCGCGCAAGGACACCCGGACACGCTCCCGTGACGAGCGCCGCCGCCAGACCCAGGAGTACCGGGCGGCGATGCTGTCGGGGGACGTGAGCAGGCTCCCCCCACGTGAACGTGCGCCCGAGCGCGTGCTGGCCCGGGACTTCGTCGACACCCGCAGGAACCTGGGACCGTTCTTCCTCGCCACCGCCGCGGTGTACTTCGTCGGCGGGCTCGTCCCGAACGGGTATGTGCGCCTCGTCGCCACCTACCTGATGCTGCTGGGCATCCTCGCGGTGGTCGTCGACTCGATCGTGCTGTCCCGGCAGGTCAGCCGCAGGGTCGCGGACAAACACCCGGGTTCACCCGTCAAGGTCCGTGCCTACTCGGTGCAGCGCGCTCTCCTGCCTGGACGCTGGCGGATGCCCCGGCCCCAGGTGAGCCGTACGGGCGGGCGCCGCTGACCCGACCACGTCCGGATCGGACCGGGCGGCCCACTCCGCCGTTCACCGCCGAATCCGACAAGCAGGTTGATTGCTGGAAAAATTCCCGAGTAGTACTGTTTGTGACGTTCTGCGGCTCAGGTTGATGTCGGTGGTGACCGTCATCGGCCCGAACCACATCGTCCTGGCGGCGTGGACGGTGGCCGGGCTCCGGTCACCGCTCCGGGGGGAGGGCGACGCTCCTCGTCAAGGGGTCGTCCATACATGCAACGTCGTACACACCCGCAGCGCAGAAGCGTCCACCTGCTGGCGGTGGTCGCCGCGGGAGTCCTGGCCGCGTGCCAGCCATCCGTCTCGGCTACCGGTCCGGCCGCGGCGCCGAGCCCGTCCCGGACGTCCGGTTCGTTGCCGACGGCGGGCAGCACGCCACCGCCGGCAACCGGGTCGCGGTCCGTCGATACGGCCACGCCGGGGGCCGTATCATCCGGTCAGGTCGCTCCCGCCCCAGCCGAGACCGCGGACGGCTATGCCGCCGGCACGACCGGTGGGGCAGCCGGAGCCACCGTCACGGTCAGTACAGCGGCAGAGCTGACCAGGTACGCCGGCGCGACCGACCCCTATGTGATCAGAATTGCCTCCACGATCAGTCTGAGCGGTCAGATCAAGGTCACCTCGAACAAGACGATCATCGGGACGTCCGGGAACGCCGGCCTCACCGGTGGAGGACTAAACATCCGGGGCGCCGGCAACGTGATCGTGCGTAACCTGACCATCAGCAAGGCCGTCGGCACCGACGCGATCAGCGTCTACGGGTCCCAGCATGTCTGGATCACCCAGAACGATCTCTCCAGCGACCTGGCACACGGCAAGGACTACTACGACGGCCTGCTCGACATCACAAAGGCCTCCGACTTCGTCACCGTGTCGTGGAACAGGTTCCACGACCACTACAAGGTGATGTTGATCGGCGCGTCCGATGACGACACGACGGACAAGGGCAGATTGCACGTGACCGTGCACCACAACTACTTTCGCGACGTGAACTCACGGCTACCGAGCCTGCGTTTCGGCACCGGCCACGTCTACGACAACGTGTTCCAGAACGCCGACACCGCCGTCAACTCACGGATGGGCGCCACTGTTCTGTTGCAGGCAAACGTCTTCCGCGCGGTCGGCACACCGGTGATCACCACGGGGTACGGTCCCCAGGACGGGACCGTCGTCCTCGCGACCGACCATCCCAACGACTTCGGCGGGGCGACACCGGCCGGCACCACCGCCGGCAGCTCCACGGTGAGCCTGCCCTACAGCTCCACGGTGGAACCGGCCGCGACCGTCGCCACGTCCGTCCCGGCAGGCGCCGGACCACGCTGATCGCCACCCGGCGCACAGGGTCGGCCACGTCCGGGAACGACCCGGCGGGCGCCGACCCCGTGTGCCGGGAATCATAGGGTTGCCCGGTGGAACATCGACGACTGGGACGCAGCGGGCTGAACGTCAGCGAAATTTCATACGGCAACTGGATCACCCATGGTGACCAGATCGAACAGGACCAGGCGTTCTCCTGCGTACGAGCGGCGCTGGACGAAGGAATCACGACTTTCGACACCGCCGACGTCTACGCGGGGACACGGGCCGAGGTCGTGCTCGGCGAGGCACTCGACGGTGTACGCCGCGAGTCCTACGAACTGTTCACCAAGGTTTTCTGGCCGACCGGCCCCGGCCCGAACGACCAGGGACTCGGCCGCAAGCACATCATCGAGTCCTGCCACGCGTCACTGCGGCGGCTGCGCACCGACCATCTCGATCTCTACCAGGCGCACCGCTACGACCCGACCGTGCCGTTGGAGGAGACCCTGCGGGCCTTCGACGATCTCGTCCGGGCCGGCAAGGTGCTCTACATAGGCGTCTCGGAATGGAACGCCACGCAGATCGCGGACGCGGTGCGGATCGCCGCCGAGGCGGGCCTCGACCGGATCATCTCCAACCAGCCGCAGTACTCGATGCTGTGGCGGAAGATCGAGGCAGAGGTGATCCCGACATCCCGCGCGGCCGGGATCTCCCAGATCGTCTGGTCGCCGGTCGCCCAGGGTGTGCTTACCGGCAAGTACCTGCCAGGTCAGCCGGTTCCCGGGGACACCCGTGCCGCCAGCGGCGGCGGTGCGGGCTTCATCGGGCGGTTTCTGCAGGACGAGGTCCTCACCCGGGTCCAGGACCTGCTCCCGATCGCGGCCGACGTCGGTCTGTCCCCGGCTCAGCTCGCCGTCGCCTGGGTGCTGCAGAACGACAACGTGGCATCGGCGATCATCGGAGCGTCCCGGCCGGAGCAGGTCCGCGAGAACGTCAGGGCGTCCGGGGTGAAGCTGGACGCCGAGATCCTGGCCCGGATCGACACCGCGCTCGGCGACGTCGTCGTCACCGACCCCGCCACCGCGTAGCGGACGCCCGAACGCTAATCGACCGAACGCTAATCGACCGAACGCAGGCTCATCGGGCCGTAGACCTTGCGGCCGGCGTCCTGAAGCACCACCTGCTGGATGCCGGCATCGAGCAGCTCCCGCCAGGTCTCCCCCAGCCAGGTCTCGGCGTCGCTCTGGGTCGGGAACGACTCCGACGACGACGAACCTGCGACGGCGACGGCGCCGCCGTCCTCGGCCTCGAAACGCCATGTCCAGCTCACCGTGCGACCTCCTTGTCACCTGTCAGGGTTGTCGCCTGCCAGGGCTCGTCAGGGCTGGGAGTCCTGGCCCGATCCCGGCGTCCCGGGCCGTCCCGCGAGCACCATCCAACACGGACGCCAGGTCAGCCGTTACAACACCGGGAACCCGGCGGCACCGAGAACCTCTGTCACGCACGCGCCTACCCGTTTCGCGGGACACCGCCGGCATGCGAGAGTCGTGAACCGCCGGTCAGGATCCGGGGCCGGCGCCACCTGAGCTTTCGGACCAGTCGAACAGAGGAAGGAAACCGTGGCCACAGCTTCACACCCCGTCACGACACTGCTCGCCGAGGTTGCCGAACCGCACAAGGCACCGATGGAGTGGTGGGCGGTCGGACTGGTCACGATCGGCGCGATCGTGCTACTCGGACTCGTACTGACACTCATGACGTTGCTCGACCGCAAGCGCCACCCGCACCTGCAGGAACCTCCGGCGTGAGAGCATCCGCCGCGTGCGGCTGAGACAACCATGCGGTTGAGACTGCTCGGGACGGGATCGGCCGACGGCTGGCCCAACCCGTGGTGCGAATGCGCGTCCTGCGGGTGGGCCCGCGAGCACGAGGTGCGCACCCAGACCGCGGTTCTCCTCGACGAGGTCATGCTCATCGACTGCGGGCCTGACGTGCCGCGAGCCGCCACCCGGTTCGGGGTACGGCTCGCGGGCGTACGCCACCTGTTGTTCGGGCACGCCCACCCCGATCACACCGGACCCGCCACTCTGATGTGGCGGGAGTGGGCGACCGTCGCCCAGGAACCGCTGGACGTCATCGGGCCACCGGCCTCGCTGGACGCCTGCCGTGCCTTCGTCGGCCCCTGGAACGGCAAGGGTGCCGACCCGTCCGGCGGCCCTGTCGGCACCGGGTCCGGCGCCGGGTCCGGTGCCGGGCCGCTGCGGTTCCACCTGGCGCGTGCCGGCGACGTCCTGGAGGTGGGCGGCTTCGAGATCCGGCCGGTGGAGGCCAACCACGGGGGCACGCATATCGGGCCGGCGGTGCTCTACGACGTGACCACACCGGAGGGTGGACGGCTGCTGTACGCCTGCGAC